>JBAWAM010000661.1:0-44309 GCA_049589315.1 Myxococcaceae bacterium | reverse complement strand
GTGCAGCCTCCCGCGCGTCCGGCGGCCGCCCCGGCCACGTCGACAAACGGAGACGACGACTTCCAGATCGAGCGCTTCTGATCGTCGCGCTCGCGAGCTGATCGCGGGCTGCCCGCGCGCGGCGGGGCCGTCGCGAACGCGCTTCGGTCCGCCACTCCGGTCAGACGCGCTCTTCTTCGTCCCCCTCTTCCTCCTCCTCTTCGCCACCGCCCGTCGCCGCCAGCACCAGCGCGCGCTTGAGCCGCTCACCCCGGAGGGGACCGGCGAGGCCCTCCTTCTGAAGTAGCGCCACGAACTCGATCAACACCTTCGCCGCCTCGTCGAGCCGCTCCTCGCCCAGGTCCTGGTAGACCGCCTCCAGCGCCTCTTCGACCGTCTCCACGTTGATCGGCGAGACACCGTCCGCCCACGCAAGCTCCAGCAGCATCCGCGCCGCTGATTCGCGGAGGAGATGCTCGCCGGACGCGCCGCTGGCGCCGAAACGGGAGAGCAGTGCCGACACGTCCTGCTCGCCGAGCGCGGCCAGCTTCGGCAGTTCCGCGAGCCCCTCGAGGAACAGCTCGTGGTCGAAGGCGTCGACGTCCTCTTCGCCTCCGAACGCTTCGTCGGCGACGAGCTGCGCGAACATGGAGTCCACGTCCTCCTGTTCGGCTCCGAGCGCCCGAAGCTGGTGCTCCGCCTCGTCCATCCGGGGCTTCACCGTCGCGTCTTCGCGGAGGGCGCGCAGCGCCGCGTGCACGGCGAGGAAGAGGACCGCCTGCTGGGCCTCGCTGGTGGGGTGGCGACCGGCCGATGCCAGCGCGGCCTTCTTTTCGGGGGCATGCGACCGGGCAGCCTCCACCAGGAAGCGGTGCTCCTCACCGAGGCTCTCTCCGGACTCGCTCCTCTTGAGGAGCTCCACCGTGGTGCCGGGATCGAGATAGCGAACGAGAACGGGGTGCATGTCGCGGCGCTTAGCACACGGCAGGCTGCTCTTCAGCCCGGGGCTCGTTCATCGACGGGTGGGTGATTGTCCGCTGGATCCGGAGCGCCCAGCCGAATAGCTTGGCCCGCGTGATGAAGGCCTTTTCCACACCGCGGGCGCTGACTGCCCTGATCCTTGCAGCCGGCATCTCCGGCTGCGCCACGCTGAGCACGCTGAGCGATTCGGGCCAGCCCAGCTACGCCAGTGACGCCGAGACGAACGTCGCTCGCGGCAACGAAGCGTTCGAGAGCAGGAACTACCTGGAGGCGGAGAAGTACTTCCAGTACGTCCGCGCGAAGTACCCGTTCCTCGACGCCGCGCGGGAGGCAGAGCTCCGCCTGGCCGACACGCACTTTGCGCGCGAGCAGTACATCGAGGCGCGCGACGCGTATCAGACCTTCGTCAAGCTCCACCCGACGTGGCCGAAGATCGACTACGCCGCCTTCCAGGCCGCGCTGACGCACTACAAGGAGATCCCCTCGGACTTCATCATGCTCCCGTCATCGGCGGAGAAGGACCAGACCGAGGTGAAGGCCGCGCTGCGCGCGATGACCGACTTCCTGCGCACCTACCCGAAGTCGGAGCTCGCCCCGAAGGCCCAGGAGCTCGTGAACGACACGCGGCGCCGCATCGCGGCGCATGAGATGTACGTGGCCGACTTCTATGCCACCCGTGAGCGTTGGAAGGCCGTGGTCGCCCGCCTCGAGACGGTGGTCACGCAGTACGCCGGCCTCGGCTACGACGAGCAGGCGTGGTTCGGGCTGCACGACGCCTGGCTGCGCCTGAACGAGCCGGAGAAGGCGAAGAAGACGCTCGAGGACATCGTCTCGAAGCTTCCCGGCACGCCCGCGGCGGAGAGGGCGAAGCGCCTTCTGGGCGGGAAGTGACCGACGAGGCGCGAAAGGCCCTCCTGTTCTTCACAGTGACCGCCGCGGTCGGGATCGGGGTCGTCATGTTCGGGACGCGTGTGCTCGGGCTGGCGGCCGGGGCCGAGTCCGAGATCATCACCCTGGTCAAGAAGACCGAGTCGACGGAGTTGTCCCTCCCGCTGGCCGGGGCCTCAGAACCGCTCCGCTCGACCCGCCACCACTTCGAGCGGCTCGTCGTCGAGGCCGATCCGGAGACGCGGTCGGCCCAGGTCGTGACCACGCTCGATTTCGAGGGGCGGTTCGGCGACACGACCGTGAGCTCGCTCGGCCTGGAGACGCTCCGCTTCGAGTGGACGGAGGGCGAATGGCAGGCGCAGGGCGGGCTGGCGCCGCGCCTGTCGGAGATCATCTCCGTGCTCGAAGCGCGGCGGCGGGCGTTGGAGGCGGGTGACGTCGACGCGCTGGCGAAGCTCTCCGGTCGGACGCCCGACGCGCTCAGGAAGGACTCCGGGCTGGCGCGCCTGCTGGGGCTGCGTAACCGCCGATATCGCGTCTCCGCCTGGTACGTGCGTTCGGAGCGCGGCGAGGTGCTGGTGGGAGAAGACTGGCGGCTCGAAGGTGACACCCCCGAGCGCCCCGTCGATCAGAAGGGAACCCGGCGGCTGAGCCTTCAGCGAAATGAGACTGGATTCTTGTTCGACGCCGGGGTCATGTAGGATCCACCTTCCATGGACGAGGCGCTGAAACAGCTTCTGACGCTGGGCCGCGGGTACTTCGAGAAGAAACAGTACGCGCAGGCGGAGAAGTATCTGACGCAGGTCGTGGAGCGGAACCAGTCGTTCGCCGACGTCTACAACATGCTGGGGGTCGTCTACCACGACCAGGGGCAGTTCGCCCGGGCCCAGCGCGCCTTCGAGGCGGCGCTCCGGCTGAATCCGGCGTACACCGAGGCCGCGCTCAACCTCGCGATCATCTACAACGACATGGGCAAGTACCGGGAGGCCAGGGAGGTCTACCAGGCGGCCCTGTCCCGCCAGCGCGCCTCACCGGAGAGCATGGACCCGTACGTATTGGGGAAGATCGCCAACATGTACGCGGATCTTGGCGACGCCTGGTCCTCCAGCGGCAGGTTGAAGGAGGCGGTGGTCGAATACCGCCGTGCGCTGGAGCTGTGCCCCCAGTTCGTGGACATCCGCCTGAAGCTGGGAAATGCCTGCCGCGACCTGGGCGACCACGACGCCGCGATCCGCGAGTTCGAGCAGATCATCGAGCAGAACCCCAACTTCCTGCCGGGTCGGGTCCACTACGGCGTCGCGCTGTACTCCGCAGGGCGCGTCGAAGAGGCGGTGAAGGCCTGGGAGCACGTGCTGGCCGCGAGCCCGGGGCACAAAGGTGCGGAGATGTACCTGAATCTCGCCCGCCAGAAGGACAGTTTTCGGACCGGGCAGGCCGGCTGATGTATAACCCTTACGGTTCACTCAATGAGGATCACCCGTGAGTCCTCCCAGCAGCATGGGCGGCGGCAACACCTTCGCCCTCAAATTCATCTCCGGTAAGTATCAGGGCGGCGAGTTCCCCTTGAAGGTGGACAAGCAGGTCGTGATCGGCCGTTCCAGCGAGCTCGACATGGTGCTCGTCGAAGACATGGTCTCGCGCAAGCACGCGAAGATCACCGTCGGCGACGGGCGGATCCTGATCGAGGACCTCGGGTCGACCAACGGCACGTTCGTCAATGGAGAGAAGATCAAGCAGGCGCGCCTGAAAGAAGGCGACCGCATCCTGATCGGCACCTCGATCCTGAAGCTGATCCAGCAGGGCGCCAGCGCGGAGCTCGACGAGCGTCAGGTGAAGCAGAAGCTGGAGGAGGCCGCCGCGGTCCACGCGCGCAGGGGCTCCTCGATGACCGGCAAGATCGAGGAGATCCCGCTCCCCGACCTGCTGCAGCTCTTCCACACGTCGAAGAAGAACGGCGTGCTGGTGATCCGGGGCCAGCAGGATGGCCGCATCTACCTGCGCCAGGGCCGCGTCTATTACGCGGTGATCAACGACAACCACGAACTCGGGCCGCAGAAGAGCTTCAACCGGATCATCACCTGGGAGCTCGGCGAGTTCGAGCTGTCGCCGGAGGACCCGCAGGAGTTCATGGTCGAGCTGGACACCTCGACCGAGGCGCTCCTGATGGACGGGCTGCGCCTTCTCGACGAGATGAAGCGGCTGTCCAGGGATCTCCCGTCGACGACGGCCACCCTGATGCTGGCCATGCCGATGACCGCGGCGCTTCGGGATTTGACGCCCGTGCAGCTCGACGTGCTGCAGCTCGTGCACAACTACGGATCGCTCAACGCCGTGCTGGATCACTCGGAAAAGGACGACGTCGCCACGGCCGAGGTGCTGATCCAGCTGATGAAGAAGGACTACGTGCGCGCGGGCTGATAGGAGCCGCCGCCGTGTATCGACTGAACGACAGACAGGCCATCGTCCAGACGGTGGCCTTCTTCCCTCCCATCGTCCACGACCCGATGAAGTTCGGCGAGATCGCCGCGGCCCATGCCATGTCCGACCTCTGGGCCATGGGGGCGAAGCCGCTCTTCGCGCTGAACCTGGTGGCCTTTCCGGGGAACCTGCCCACCTCGATGCGCTCGAAGATTCTCGCGGGCGGGCAGAAGAAGGCGGACGAAGCGGGCATCCCAATCGTCGGCGAACGCCACATCCAGGGCGACGAGCCGAAGTACGGCATGGCCGTCACCGGCGTGGTCGATCCCCGGCGCGTGTTGACCCCCGCGGGCGCCAGGCCGGGCGACGTGCTCATCCTCACCAAACCGCTCGGGTCGGGCATCGCCACCACGGCGATCGAGCGCGGCGTCGCGTCGCGCGCGCTCGCCCGGCGGGCGATCGATGTGATGTCGGCCCTCAACAAGGCGGCCGGCGAGGTCCTTGCAGATCCGAAGCTGAAGACGCACGCGCTCACGGGAGTGGCCGGTGACGGACTGCTCGGGCACCTGTGGGGGATGATGAAGGGCGCGAAGACGCGGGCGCACCTGTTCCTCCCGTTCGTCCCGGTGATCGAGGGCGTTCCCGCGCTCTCTGCTGACGGGGTCGTGCCCGGCGGCACGAAGGACAATCTCCAGCGGATGATGAAGAAGGTCCGTTTCCCGAAGGACTTCCCCGAGCCCATCAAGTGGGTGCTGGCGGACGTGCAGACCCATGGTGGACTCCTCGCCGCCGTGCCCGGAAGGACCGCGCCACGCGCGCTGGATGCCCTGGCGGAGGCCGGCGTCGGTGCGGTGGCGATTGGCGAGGTGACCGAAGGCCGGCCCGGGATCGAGGTCATCGTCTGAACGGCCCCGACGTCACGGGCCGAAGCGTCGCACTTCGAATCCACTGACCCGACAAGTAACCGGGTTGCTTCCTCCCCCGACGGGTTCGCACGTTCGTGTGATCCGCGGGGGGCACATGAGACGCTCGTGCGCGCGAAGCTGGGCGGTGGTGGCGTTGTTGGGCGCGGGGTGTGCCGCATTGGAGCGCCCGACGCTGCCCCGGCCCCAGTTCATCGGCCGGTTCGACTACTCCGATCCTGCAGGTCCGAGGTTCTCGTGGGCTGGAACTGCGATCGTGGCGCGGTTCTACGGGACCGACCTGGACGTGCGCCTGCGCGAGACATCCGGAGGCACGGACAGGGCAGGCAATCCGCACCGCAATCACTACCAGGTATGGGTCGACGGCACGCCCACCGAGGTCCTGGTGGCGAACCCGGACCGGGAGCGCTACCCGGTGGCGCGCGGCCTGTCCATGGGCGAGCACACCGTGATGCTGACCAAGCGAACCGAGCCGCTCGTCGGAGAGGGCCAGTTCCTCGGGTTCGAGCTGCCCAACGGCGGGTACCTGCTGCCACCTCCCCAGCGTCCCGCGCTTCGGATGGAGTTCATCGGCGACTCGATCGTGGCGGGCTATGGGGTGGAAGGAGAAGACCGCTTCTGCGGATTCTCGGCGGGAACCCAGAACCACGGCGCAGCGTATGGAGCGCTCGCCGCGCGGATGCTGGGCGCCGAGCAGATCACCATCGCATGGTCGGGCACGGGGATCTGGCGCAACTACGATGGCTCGTTCGAGCACACGATGCCGGAGCTGTATTCCCTGGCCCGTGCCCCCTCGACCGCGCAGTGGGACTTCGCCCGGTGGACCCCGCACATCGTGGCGATCCATCTGGGGACCAACGACTTCGCCCGGACGAACGTCGATCGGAGGGCGTTCGTGTCCTCGTATCTGAAGTTCCTCGAGAGCGTTCGTTCGAAGTACCCGGACGCGCACATCCTGGTCCTGATGGGGCCCATGCTGACCGACACGTTCCCGACCGGGCAGGCCTCGAAGACGCTCGCGCGCACCTATCTGAACGAGGTGGTGGACACGGCGCGCGCGGCGGGTGACGACCAGCTCTCCTTCCTCGAGTTCCCGGAGCAGGGGAACGACTACGGGTGCGACTGGCATCCGAGCAAGTCGCGGCAGGCGCGGATGGCGAACACGCTCGTGAACGAGATCCGCAGCCGGCTCATCTGGTAGGGCAGTGACAGGTCAGTGCAGCAGCTCACCGGGCCAGGGGCGTTCCGGGGTGAGCGGGGCCGGGAGGTTCACGGGGAGCTCAACGATGAACGTGGCGCCCGTTCCGGGCTCGCTCTCCACGCGGATCGTCCCGCCGTGTGCCTCTACGATCCTCCGGGAGACGAACAGCCCCAGCCCCAGCCCGCCGAAGTGTCGCTCCGAGACTGCGCGAGCGAACCGCTCGAAGATCCGCTTCTGATCCTCCTTCGGGATGCCGATCCCGTGATCCGTCACCGAGAGCCTCGCGATGTTCTGCTCCGACGAGATGCGGATCTCGATCGGCTGACCTGCTCCGAACTTCATCGCATTGCTCAGCAGACTGACCACGACCTGGCGCAGTCGGATCGGATCCCACCGGCCCGTGACGGGACCTGCGGCATCGATGCTGAGGCGGGGCCCGGTGGCCTTTGGCGGGCCAGAGAGTCGGTTCACCAGGTCGCGAACGAGCTCGGTGAGATCGACCGGCTGACGGCGCAGCTCCAGCCCACCCGCGACGATCTGGGAGACGTCGAGAATCGCGTCGACGAGCTGCTTGAGCCGTTCGACCTGTCGGTCCAGCGCGGCACCACCCTTGAGGATGGCTTCGCGCAGCGCCTCCTCCGAAAGCTGAGCCTGGCCCAGCCGTTCCAGCCTGTAGGCCTGGAGGCGCAAGGTCATCAGGGGGGTCTTCAGCTCGTGTGAGGCGACCGTCAGGAACTCATCCCGAAGTCGGATCGCGTTCTGGGCATCCGCGTACAGGAGCGCATTGTCGAGGGCGATCGATGCGCGCCGACCGAACTCGTCGACCAACGTCCGGTCCTCTGGATCGAGCGTCCGGGGGCCATCCCGTCGCGTCATCAGGACGAGAAAGCCCAGGTCGCGTCCGTGCAGCTCGAGCGGGACGGCCGCGAACGATCGGACCTGGAGCTCCTCGAGCACGCGCCTTTGCTCGGGGGTCGGCTGGATCTTGCCTGGGCGGAGATCAATCGCCGTCGGGTCGCGGAGGAGCGCCTCGCGCACGATGTCCGTGTGTTCGGGAATCCGCGAGGCGATCGACACGGGGAAGGCCGTGCCGTCGGGATGCGAGGCGAAGCAGATCGCCAGGTCCGCGAATCCGGAGACCGCCTGCCGGGCGACCTCGCTCGCGACGGCCTGGTAGTCGAGCGACACGCTCAATCGTTTGCCGGCGTCGGCGAGAAACCGGTTCGCCGCCTCCGCCCTCCGTCGCTCGGAGATCTCGGCCTGGAGCGACTGACGCATCTCGTTGATCGAGCTCGACACCTGATCCAGCTCGTCAGGTCCCAACTGCTGACTGGACTTGCGGTTCAGCTTCAGCGGCTGGTCGAGCCGGTCCAGACTCATGGTCCGGGCGAAGGACGCCATCGTGCCCAGATGCCGCGTCACCATCCGCTGGACGATGAAGAGGATGAACAGGGCGATGAGGAAGGTGGTGATCGCCTCGGTCGCGAAGATGACCGCTGCGCGTTCGGCCAGGGCCCGGTACACGTTCTCGAGCGTCGCCTGGACCGTCACCGTGCCCAGCTCCACCACCTGGTCGTTCACGTGACGGAGTTCGAACGACCGCGACACCGTGTCGGCACCCGTCTGGGGCGCCCCTGCCGAGTACCGCTCCCCGTAGTTCGTCTGCACCTCCGCGTACTGGACGGATGGAATCTCGACAATGCTTCGGAGCTGGATCGCGAGCTGCTGCTCGTCGAAGGACCAGAGGCTGTTGGCCAGGGAGGGAGCGAAGCCTGCCTCGAGGTTGGCGAGCCGATTGTGGATGTCGGACACGTTGCGTCGGTACTCGAGCAGGAGCTGCACTCCGCTGCTGAGCACGGTCAGCACGATGCTGACGATCAGGATGGAGCCCAGCAGCCGGAGGCTGAGGCGGCTCTCCCGGAAGCTTCGGAGGAATGCGCGCATGACTTCGCAGTGTCAGGGGCCCGGTCCGGTCGGCCGCTTCGCGTCCAGCGCGTCCAGCAGGGCAGCCGGCGAGAACCGGTATCCGGTCCTGCCCGGGTTGGCGACCCTGGAGTACGACCGGAAATCCATGGTGTCCCAGGGTCGTCCGTTTCCCACGACGTGCATCGATCCTGGCAGGTCCTCGCGGGTGATCGGCACCAGCTCCGTCCGCCAGACGGTCCCTGCTGTTCCGAAGTCCTTTCCGTGTGCGTGGTCGTAGATGAGGACGAGGGCCCAGGCCCCCTCCAGGAAGTGTCCGCCGAAAGTGACGGCGAGCTCGCCCTCCTGGACCGCTCGCAGCGCCTGCGGCACCCAGCCGATGCCGCCGACGATCATGTCCCTGCCGGGGGCTCGACCGGTCGTGGTGACGGCCTCGATCGCGCCCAGGGCCATTTGATCGTTCGCGGCCCAGATGGCCGATGTCTCCGGATAGCGGCGGAGCAGAAGGAGGGTCTTCCTCTGCGCATCGTCGAACTCCCACTTCGCGTCCACGGCCTGGTGGAGGACCACGTTCTCCTGTGCTTCGACCGCGCGCCTCAGCCCCTTCTCGCGCTCGCTGGAAGCCGGATGCACAGTCCCCCCGGTGAGGGCGACGACATGAATGCGACCGTCGGCCGCGGTCCTTCCCGCCCGACGCGCTTCGGCGATCAGCGACGTCGCCAGGTCGTATCCCGCCTTATCGTCGTCCGGCAGAACCTGGCCCAGCCACCAGGAGAAGTGCTCGCGCGGTCTGCCGACCTCCTTCTGCTCCTCGGTCGAGAACCCCGTGTTGATGACCAGCACCGGCACGTGGGCCTGCTCCGCCAGGCGAAGGAGCCTCACGCCGATGGTCGGGTGCGCCACGACGATCAGATAGTCCGGGCGCTGCGGCCCAGTGAGCAACCGCTCGGCCTCCAGAAGGATTTCTTGCGGCCAGCGGCCCGCTTGCTCGACCGTCAGATGAATCCCGAGGTCCTCGGCTGCCGCGCGCATCGAGCTGACGACCTGCTCCGACCAGGGTTCCCCCGGTAGGAACATGTTGAGGAAGACCACGTCGATCGACGCGTCATCGTCCCGTGGCGGGTCCTCAGGGAGACGAGGCGCAGCGAGTGCCTCGATCGCGACGGTCAGCACCAGGATCGAAAGGGCGCCTCGCATGTGCTTCAAAGTAAGCGTCCCCGGGGCGCCAGGCCTGAAACCGTGACTTGGGCGATGGCTGCGCACCCGGTACGATGCGGCCATGTTCCGGTCCGGAAGCCTGCTTGCTTCGGCGGCTTTGGCCGCGCTTCTCCTCGCAGCCCCGGCGTGGGCGCGCGAGCTCGTGGTGGTCATCGATCCCGGCCACGGCGGAGACCAGCAGGGCGCGGAAGGTCCGGAAGGCACGCTGGAGAAGGACGTTGCGCTGCAGCTCGCGAAGAAGCTCCGGGAGGAGCTGAAGAAGGAGCTGGGCGCGCGCGTCTTGCTCACCCGGGAGCGCGATACTGACCTTCACCTGTCGGAGCGGGTGGCGTGGGCGAACCGGCGGCGGCCGGACCTCTTCATCTCCCTGCACGCGAACTCCATGCCCACCCATCGCCTGCGGCAGCGCGTGCAGGGGATCGAGACCTACTTCCTCTCGGCGAACGCCTCGGGAGCGGACGCTGCATCGACCGCAGATCGCGAGAACGCCGAAGGGCCGGCCGTGGATCGCACGTCGCGAGGCGACACGCTCGCCTTCATCCTGGACGACCTGCAGCGGGCCGAGGCCCACGTCGACTCGTCGAGGCTGGCGTACGCGGTCCATCAGAAGCTCATCGAGCACACGCGGGCGGAGGACCGGGGTGTGCAGCAGGCGCCGTTCTACGTGCTCAACGGGCTCGATGCGCCGGCCATCCTCGTGGAGATCGGCTACATCTCCCATCCGACCGAAGGCCCGAAGCTCAAGACCAGCGCGTACCAGGTGAAGCTGGTCCGGGCCCTGAGCGAAGGGGTGAGCGACTTCGTCCAACAGATCGGCGCGCGCGACGGGGAGAAGCTGGCGACACCCCAGGGACAGTAGTCCGCCTCGGAGCCGATCGCCGTGTTATGAGGCGGCGCTCTCGAGGAGGCCTGATGCGGTCGTTCAATCGCGGTTCTGCCGAGCTTCGCCCGGTGGTGATCACCCCCGGAATCAACATGCACGCCGAAGGCTCGGTCATGGTCGAGTACGGCAACACGCGCGTCCTGGTGACGTGCTCCGTCGAGGAGAAGGTCCCGCCACACCTGATGGGGACCGGGTCGGGGTGGGTGACCGCGGAGTACGGCATGCTGCCTCGGGCCACCAACTCCCGGAACGCACGCGAGGCCTCGAAGGGCAAGCAGCAGGGGCGGACCCTGGAGATCCAGCGCCTCATCGGGCGTTCTCTGCGCGCGTCGGTGGAGCTCAAGAAGCTGGGCACCCGGACGTTCACCCTCGACTGTGACGTCCTGCAGGCGGACGGTGGGACCCGGACCGCGTCGATCACCGGCGGCTATGTGGCCTTCGGGCTGGCCCTGAAGAAGCTGGCCTCCCAGAAGATCCTGTCGATGCCGAAGCTCACGCCGGTCGCGGCCGTGTCGGTGGGGATCGTGAAGGGCGAGGTGGTGGTCGACCTCGACTACGTCGAGGATTCCGGCGCGGAGGTCGACATGAACATCGTCGGCACCGGCGACGGGAAGCTGATCGAAGTCCAGGGCACCGCCGAGCAGAAGTCCTTCGAGCGCGCGCAGCTCGATCAGATGCTCGACGCCGGGATGGCGGCGATCGGCAGGCTGGTGGAGCTCCAGCAGGCGGTGCTCGAGAAGTGAAGCTCCTGTTCGCCACGCGCAACAAGGGGAAGGTCGCCGAGCTCCGCGCGCTGGTAGGAGACCTCGTGGAGGTCGTCTCGCTCGACGACGTCCCGGGCGTCCCCGAGGTCGAAGAGGACGGCGCCACCTTCGAGGACAACGCGCGCAAGAAGGCGGTCGTGAGCGCCGAGGCCTCCGGGCTGCCCAGCCTCGCCGACGACAGCGGGCTGTGCGTGGACGCGTTGGAGGGGCGGCCCGGGGTCTTGTCCGCGCGTTATGCGCCGGGCGACGACCGGGATCGCTTTCTGAAGCTGTTGCACGATCTGGAGGGCGTGCCGCCGGAGAAGCGGGGCGCGGCGTTTCGCTGCGTGTTGTGCCTGGCCTTCCCGGATGGCCGGACCGTGTTCGCGGACGGGGAGTGCCGGGGGAGGATCGCGCAGGTGCCGACGGGGGAGGGCGGGTTCGGCTACGACCCCGTGTTCGAGCTCGAGCCGGGCGGCCGGACCATGGCCCAGCTCACCCGCGACGAGAAGTCGGCCATCTCC
This sequence comes from Myxococcaceae bacterium, assembly GCA_049589315.1. Lineage (GTDB taxonomy): Bacteria > Myxococcota > Myxococcia > Myxococcales > Myxococcaceae > JBAWAM01. The sequence continues at coordinate 32,628 of JBAWAM010000661.1, read as the reverse complement.
CATCGGGGGCGCGCGTTCAGGGCCCTGAGACCCCGGTTGGAAGCACTGATTGCCGACTTTGGTTGAAACCCGGAGAAGGATGGGCAAAGAATGCGCGGCTTCACGGGGCGTAGCGCAGCCTGGTAGCGCGCCTGCCTTGGGCGCAGGAAGTCGGAGGTTCGAATCCTCTCGCCCCGATTCGTAGTTCTGAGCGCCCGTAGCTCAGCTGGATAGAGCATCGGCCTTCTAAGCCGAGGGTCACAGGTTCGAGTCCTGTCGGGCGCGCTGTACTCCTCACAGCAGTCGCCGGGCCCTCGCGGTCAGCTTGTCGCGTGGAGGGCTGTTGGCCAGCGTGGGGGCCATGCTGCTGCTCCTCGCCGCGCTCGTTGCGGCCGCGCCTGCCGCTCCGATCGACGGCGAGTGCCCGGAGGAGCCGCCTGCGCCGTTGGCGTCGCCACAGGCCGAGCCTCCCAAGGGGCAAGAGCAGTGGGAGCGCAGTCTCTTCCTGCTGGTGACCCCCGAAGCGCACACGCCGTTGACCCTCGAGGCTTCGCTCGGCGGCCAGTTGGTCCGGGGCAATCGGGACATCCTGCGGCTCGAGGTGGACCTGACCCTGGTCGTACCGATCACCTCGCATCTGCTCGCGCTCACCCGCGTCCGGGGCGCCTTTGAAGACGCGCTCAATGTGACGGTGGCCCAGCGGGGGGAGGCGCTCCAGCGCGTCGACTTCTTCTTCGCCGAGCGGACCTCCCTGTTCGCCGGCGCGGCGTGGGTGCACGACCCCTTCCTCGGAATCCGGACGCGAGCGGTGGGGCTGCTCGGGGTCGGGCACGAAGTCCTGCTCGAGCGGCACCCCGAGCACCCGCACATCTTCCTTCGGGCCGGGCACCTCGAGGTGGGCGGCTTCGTCGCCCGTGAGTACACGATGCGCCCGCTCGCAGCCGAACCCGACGTCATCGTCCGCGACGGGATCAACGACATGGTGGGGCCCCGGGTCGCGGGCTACTACTACCGGACCCTCGATCAACGCAGCGCGGTGGGACTGGAGAGCCAACTGGTGCTCGACCTGCTGGAGCTCCCGGACCTGGTGGTCATCTCCACTGGCTTCATCGAGGTGGCGGTGTGGGGGCCTCTCAGCGCCCGGGTCTTCCTCACTCACCGCTTCGATGGACGTCCCGCCCCCGGCGTCCGGTCGAAGCACGATTTTTTTTCGGCGCTCGCCTTCTCGCTGAGCCTGGAGGGCACTGCGCGGCCGGACGCTGGCCCTCCAGACGCGACTTGAGGAGGAGCATCTACTGCGGCTGCACGGGGATGCGTACCGGGGCTACGCAGCGAGGGTGGGCCGGTTCGTCCCCGGGATCGGGCGGCTGTCCGGAAGCGCGTCAACCGCGAGATCCGCGACCATGGTGGAATGAAGCTTGAATCCGGGTGGGTTTTTCGGTACTGACGGCGCCGCTTCACGGCTGTCAGTCGTACGGCGATCATAGCTCAATTGGTAGAGCACCGGACTGTGGCTCCGGGGGTTACCGGTTCAATCCCGGTTGGTCGCCCTTCCCGATGGTTGGAAACATCGGGCGCCCGTAGCTCAGCTGGATAGAGCGTCGGACTTCGAATCCGAAGGTCCCAGGTTCGAGCCCTGGCGGGCGCACTGCTTCGGGTGGTCCGGGTGGCGGAAGCAGTTCGGGGGACGGGGTGTTCAAAGGCTGTTGACATCCCCACGGCGCAGAATGTAGAAGCCGCGCCGCAAGAGTTCGGGAGCGTAGCTCAATTGGCAGAGCAATGGACTCTTAATCCATAGGTTGAAGGTTCGATTCCTTCCGCTCTCATGAAAGGCCGAGGTTCGGGATTCCGACCTCGGCCTTTTGCTTTCTGCCGCCGGGCGGGTGGCGAAACTGGTAGACGCACCAGACTTAGGATCTGGCGCCGCAAGGTGTGAGGGTTCGAATCCCTCCCCGCCCATTCCCGTTGACCCTCGAAGCGGGATCTCCTACACGCTGCCCCCTTCCCAACAAGAGGAGCATGCGTCCATGAAGGTCCAGGTCGAGGAGCTCTCGCCCATCGAGCGGAAGCTCTCCATCGAGGTCGAGAACCAGCAGGTTGGCAAGGAGCTCGATCGCGCGTACAGCGCGCTGGGTCGTCAGGTGAAGATCCCCGGTTTCCGTCCGGGCAAGGTCCCCCGGCGAATCCTCGAACAGCGCTTCAAGCAGCAGGTCGAGGACGACGTGATGCAGGGCCTGGTGCAGCGCGCGTTCACCGAGGCGGTCCGCGAGCACAAGGTGGACGCGGTGGCGAATCCGCAGATCACCAACCCCTCGCCGATCGACCCGGCGCAGCCGTTCAAGTTCGAGGCGCGCGTCGAGGTGAAGCCCAGGCTCGAGCCGAAGGAATACGACGGCCTGGAGCTGGCGAAGCAGGACATCACCGTCGGGGACGACAAGATCAACGAGCGCATCGAGCGCATGCGCAACACCATGGGGCGGCTCGAGCCCGTGGAGGGCCGTGACGTGGCCCAGGCCAGCGACTTCGCGCAGATCGACTTCGACGCGCAGATCGACGGGAAGGAGTTCCCGGGCAGCAAGGCGGAGAACATCACCGTCGAGGTGGTGGAGGGCGACCTCATCCGCGGCAACGTGAAGGAGCTCGAGGGGACGAAGGTCGGCGAGACGAAGGAGGTCGACTACACCTTCCCGGATGACTACGAGGTCGAGGAGGTGCGCGGGAAGACCGGGAAGTTCAAGCTCAGCCTCAAGGGGCTCAAGCGCCAGGTGACCCCCGAGCTCAACGACGAGTTCGCCAAGGAGGTCGGCGGTGGTGAGACGCTCGAGGAGCTCCGGAACAAGGTCCGCTCGCAGCTCGAGCGCTCGCTGAAGGCCGACGCCGAGCAGAAGGAGCGCGATCAGCTCATCGACAAGCTCCTCGAAAAGAACGCGTTCGAGGTGCCTCGCGCCATGGTCGACCGGGGCGTGCAGCTGATGCTCGAGAGCGCCATCCGCAACATGGCCTCCCAGGGACTTGACCCGCGCCAGCTCAACTTCGACTTCCAGGCGCTGCGTGAGGAGATCCGGCCGCGCGCGGAGAAGGAAGTGAAGGGCTCGCTGCTGCTCGAGGCCATCGCGGAGAAGCAGGGCCTTCAGGCGACCGATGAGGACGTCGAGAAGAAGCTCGAGCAGCTCGCGGAGGAGAACAGCATCGCCCTGTCGCAGGTCCGCAAGCAGTTCCGCGACCCGGACAGCCGCGAATCGCTCGCTTTGCGAATCCGCGAGGAAAAGACGATTGAATTCCTCAAGTCGCGCGCGAAGTATTGATTCGCACCTGATCAGAGGAAAGCGCCATGCCCTACATGCCCGTCCCATACGTCATCGAGCAGACCCACCGCGGCGAACGCTCGTATGACATCTACAGCCGGCTGCTGAAGGACCGGATCATCATGCTGGGGACGGAGATCGACGACGACGTCGCGAACGTCATCGTCGCCCAGCTCCTATTCCTCGAGTCCGAGGACCCGGACAAGGACATCAGCATCTACATCAACTCGCCGGGAGGCTCGGTGACCGCGGGGCTGGCGATCTACGACACCATGCAGTACGTGAAGCCCCAGGTGTCGACGATCTGTATCGGCCAGGCCGCCTCCATGGGCGCGGTCTTGCTGCTCGCCGGGGCGAAGGGCAAGCGGTTCTCGCTGCCCAATTCGCGGATCATGATTCACCAGCCGATGGGCGGCGCGCGCGGGCAGGCGACCGACATCGACATCCAGGCGCGGGAGATCCTGCGGCTGAAGGCCCGCTTGAACGAGCTCATCGTCAAGCACACCGGGCAGCCGATCGAGCGCATCGAGAAGGATACGGACCGGGACTACTTCATGGGTGCGCCCGAGGCGAAGGCCTACGGAATCATCGACGAGGTGTTCGTCCACAAGAAGGCTGGACCGGGCAACGACAAGAAGGAGAAGTAGGCGCGCCCCCCCAGGGGCAGGCGACTTCTGCCGCAGTGCAGCGCAGGCCGGAGAGGAATCATCGGTTCCTTTCCGGCCTTCTCGCATCCTGCGAAGGATGCGCGCTGCTGTTAAGTACCCCGGGTGATGTTGGACGCGCCTTTGGTCCACTGACTAGATTGACCGGGTAAGCAGCCACGAGAGGAAGCAATGGCGGGGAAGAACATCGAAAAGCGGGACAATCAGACCCTCTGCTGCTCCTTCTGTGGGAAGTCGCAGAAGGAAGTGAAGAAGCTCATCGCCGGCCCTACCGTCTACATCTGCGACGAGTGCATCGGGCTCTGCAATGACATCATCGCGGAGGAGATTGACCGCGAGGAGGCGAAGGACACGCGCCTCCGGATCCCCCGTCCTTCCGAGATCAAGGCGATCCTCGACGAGTACGTGATTGGTCAGGACCGGGCGAAGAAGGTGCTCTCGGTCGCGGTGCACAATCACTACAAGCGCATCGAGTCCAAGGTGACGATGGACGACGTCGAGCTGCAGAAGTCGAACATTCTGCTGCTGGGCCCGACCGGCTCCGGAAAGACGCTTCTGGCGCAGACGCTCGCGCGCATCCTGAACGTGCCCTTCACCATCGCGGACGCCACCTGCCTCACCGAGGCCGGCTACGTCGGCGAGGACGTGGAGAACATCATCGTCAACCTGCTGCAGGCGGCCGATCACGACATCGAGCGCGCGCAGAAGGGCATCGTCTACGTCGACGAGATCGACAAGATTGCGCGCAAGAGCGAGAACCCGTCGATCACCCGCGACGTCTCCGGTGAAGGCGTGCAGCAGGCGCTCCTCAAGATCATCGAGGGGACCATCGCCAACGTGCCGCCCAAGGGTGGGCGAAAGCACCCGCAGCAGGAGTTCCTGCAGGTCGACACGACCAACATCCTCTTCATCTGCGGCGGCGCCTTCGGTGGCCTGGAGGGCGTGATCGAGCGTCGCCTCGGCGGGCGCAGCCTGGGCTTCGGCGCGGATATCCAGTCGAAGAAGTCCCGGAACCTGACGGAGCTGCTCAAGCACGTGGAGCCGGAGGACCTGCTCAGGTTCGGCATGATCCCCGAGTTCATCGGCCGTCTGCCGATCGTGACCGCGCTCGAGGAGCTGGACGAGTCGTCCCTGATGGACATCCTCACCCGGCCGCGCAATGCGCTGGTGAAACAGTACAAGAAGCTGTTCGACCTCGACGGGGTGACCCTGAAGTTCACCGACGGCGCGCTCAAGGCGATTGCCCAGGAGGCCATCCGTCGCAAGGCCGGCGCCCGCGGCCTGCGCGCCATCCTCGAGGCGGCGATGCTCGAGGTGATGTACGAGATCCCGTCGCGCAAGACCGCGCGCGAGGTCGTCATCTCGGAGGACGTCATCCTCAAGAAGAGCGAGCCGGTCGTGCTGCACGCCTCGGATGCGGAGACCGAGCAGCAGCAGAAGAAAGAATCCGCTTAACCTGATCGCGATCAGGCTCGAGCAGTTCGGTCGCCCCTCGGCGCGCATGGCGTGTCGGGGGGCGATTCGTTTTCTCCGTCCACCAGCGCGGACCCACCGTTCGGCGGCGGGATGCCCGGCCCTCCGGCAGAAGGTGTCACACACTTTTTGTGACCGGCGTAACCGGTGGAAATCACACGGGGTTTCGATCGAAAGCGGGCGTGGGCGCGGCGCGTGGCCGGGTTGGCAGACGCGTTGCTCAAGGGCTCTCCGACGCGCGGCTCTAGAAACCAACCCCGCCGCGCTGGAAACGAAAGAGAGCTCCCCAATGAAGACCTTCATTCGTTCGTTCGTGTTCGTCGTCACCGCCCTCGTGTTCGCTGGCTGCGGTAACCCCGGTCAGGCGTTCGTCGGGCTGTATTCAGTGAACGGTCACCAGACCCTCACCATGAACCTGCCTGATGGCGCGAAGACGCAGAACGTCGACGTACGTGGAAACGCGAACATCTACGAGGGTCTTGATTCGGACCTGATTCTCAACCTCGATGAGGCTCCGGGCTGCGTGATCAAGCTGAACGCAGACAATTCGGAGAACGCGAACATCGTTCCCGGCAGCTCATGCACGATGAACAGCGGCACAAACACCATTACCGTCACGTTCAACTCGGGTATGGCCATCATGAGGGGGCACATCGTCACCTATACCGCTTCCGGTTCCCTGACCTGGGTGGGGAATGGAGCCACCGTCACTGGCTCGTTCAACGATACGCTGACCCTGACCAAGCTCAGCAAGTAGCCGCGCCCCACGCGCTGCAACCGAATCCCCGGCCCGTCCCACGGGTCGGGGTTTTCGTTTCCGCGGAAGAAACCAGCTCGGCAGACCGTTGGGTTCCCGGGCCGGAACTTTGTTGAGGGAAATGGTTGCGAGCCGGTCCGGACCCGGCATTGTTGCTCGACGATGAGGAAGCTGCTCGCTGCCCCGATTGCACTGATGGTCGCCTGTACTACTGCGAAGGAAGCAACCCGCGAAGACGCCCCGGCGCCTTCTACTTCACCGCTCATCGACGCCGCGAAGCCCGCGCAGGGCTGGCCGGAGACACGCTCCCAGGAGCTCGTGGAGATGCTCCACGGGACGGCAGTAGCGGACCCGTACCGCTGGCTCGAGGACGAGAAGGCCCCCGAGGTCCAGGCCTGGATGACCGCGCAGGACGACTACGCGCGAAAGATCCTCAACGGGCTCCCCGGTCGCGACGTCCTGAAGCAGCGCTTCACCGACCTGTTCTACGTCGAGGCTTATGGCACCCCGGCAGTGCGCCTCGTCAAAGATGCCAAGGGCAAGCAGCTCCGCCGGCTCTTCTACGCGCGCACCCACAAGGACAAAGAGAAGGCGATCCTCTACGTCCGCGACGGCGAGTCCGGGCAGGAGCGGATGCTGCTCGACCCGAACACCTGGAGCGAGGACGGGACGATCTCCCTGGGCGCCTGGTATCCCTCGTGGGACGGCAAGAAGGTCGCTTTCAAGAAGAAGCCGAACGCGGCGGACGAGGCCATCATCCACGTCGTCGATGTCGAGACCGGCAAGTGGTCCGAGGTCGACGTCATCGAGGGCGGCAAGTACGCCGACCCGAGCTGGACCCCGGACAGCAGCGGCTTCTATTACGAGTTCCTCCCGTCCGACCCGTCGATCAAGGTCGACGAGCGCCCGGGCTACACCGAGATCCGCTTCCACAAGCTGGGGACGGATCCGAAGGGCGACGCGCAGATCCATCCGCGCACGGGTGACCCGAAGACGTTCCTCGCCCAGCGTCTGTCACGCGACGGCAAGTACCTGTTCGTCTACGTGCTCCGCGGCTGGTCGGAGAACGACGTCTTCATCAAGCGGCTCGGCAAGGACCAGGCATTCAAGCCGCTCGTGAAGGGCGACGGGGCCAAGTACAGCGTCGAGGCCTGGAAGGACCAGATCTACATCACCACCGACGAGGGCGCGCCGAACCAGCGCGTGTTCAAGGTGGCCGCCTCCAACCCGGACCGGAAGAACTGGAAGGAGCTCGTCCCGGAGCGGAAGGACGCCACGCTCGTGGGCAGCCGCATCGTGGGCAATCACCTGGTCACCGAGTACCTCAAGAATGCGTACTCCGAGCTGGCCATCCACACGCTGGGCGGGAAGCAGGTCCGAACCATCTCGCTGCCCACCATCGGCAGCGCCGGGCTGCCCTCCGGACTCGAAGAGGACGACGTCGCCTTCTTCGACTTCAGCTCCTTCACCTCGCCGAGGCAGGTCTACAAGACCACCATCAGCGGTGGTCAGTCCGCGCTCTGGGCGAAGGTGGACCTCCCGATCGACCCCTCCCCGTACACGGTCGAGCAGGTCTGGTACCCGTCGAAGGACGGCACGAAGGTCTCGATGTTCCTCGTGCACCGCAAGGACCTGAAGCGGGACGGGACGAACCCCACGCTGCTGTACGGCTACGGTGGCTTCGACGTGTCACTCACGCCGAACTTCCGCTCCAGCATCTATCCGTGGCTCGAGGCGGGCGGCGTCTACGCGGTGGCCAATCTCCGCGGCGGTGGTGAGTACGGCAAGGCGTGGCACGATGCCGGGAGACTGGACAAGAAGCAGAACGTCTTCGACGACTTCATCGCCGCGGCCGAGTACCTGAATGCCGGGGGCTACACGACGCCGGAGAAGCTCGCCATCTGGGGCGGCAGCAACGGTGGCCTGCTCGTGGGTGCGGCGATGACCCAGCGCCCGGACCTGTTCGGGGCCGTGGTCTGCGCGGTGCCGCTGCTCGACATGGTCCGCTACCACGCGTTCGGCAGCGGTCGGACCTGGATCCCGGAGTATGGAAGTTCCGAGGACCCTCAGCAGTTCAACTACATCCACGCGTATTCGCCGTACCACCGGGTGAAGAAGGGGGAGAAGTACCCGGCCCTCCTGATGCTCGCGGCGGACCACGATGACCGTGTGGACCCCATGCACGCGCGCAAGTTCACCGCCTACATCCAGAACGCGACCGCCGGCGACGCGCCGGCGATCATCCGGATCGAGCGGAACGCGGGACATGGGGGCGCCGACCAGGTTCGCCAGGCGATCGAGCAGTACGCTGATCAATTCGCTTTCTTGTTCGAGCGCTTTGGAATGAAGCCGCCAGGCGGCCAGTGAACCAAGGGCAGGCCAGCGGCCCGGTTGTTAGAATTCGAGTCGGCGGGGCGCGTCAGGGTCCGAGCCGGTCTGATGCTTAGAGTTTCAGGAGAGCGCGGGAACCTACAGAATGTTCTTCGGACGAGACGACAAGAAAGAAAGCCAGAAGCGTGCCCAGACGGTGCCGCTGCTACCCCTCCGGGACATCATCGTCTTCCCCCACATGGTCGTTCCGTTGTTCGTCGGTCGCGAGAAGTCCATCGCGGCGCTGAAGGACGCGGTCGCCCACAAGGGAGCGGACGACAAGGCGGTCATCCTCCTGGCCGCCCAGAAGAAGGCCAAGACGAACGACCCCACCCCGGATGACATCTTCCAATACGGGACCATCGGCAACGTCATCCAGCTCCTCCCGCTGCCCGACGGCACGGTGAAGGTGCTGGTCGAAGGCGTGCGCCGCGCTCGGATCAAGAAGTTCCAGCCGAACGACGCGTTCTTCATGGTCGAGGTGGAGGAGGTCGAGGAGACCGAGGAGAAGTCGGTGGAGATCGAGGCGCTGGTGCGCTCGGTCCACTCGGTGTTCGAAGCCTTCGTGAAGCTGAACAAGCGGATCCCGCCCGAGATGCTGATGCAGGTCTCCAGCATCGAGGACCCCGCGCGTCTGGCCGACACGATCGTCGCGCACCTCTCCCTGAAGCTGAATGACAAGCAGAACCTGCTCGAGACGGAGTCCCCGTCGAAGCGGCTCGAAAAGCTGTACGAGCTGATGCAGGGCGAGATCGAGATTCTCCAGGTGGAGAAGAAGATCCGCACGCGGGTCAAGAAGCAGATGGAGAAGACCCAGAAGGAGTACTACCTGAATGAGCAGATGCAGGCCATTCAGAAGGAGCTCGGCGAGCGGGACGAGTTCAAGAACGAGATCCAGGAGATCGAGGAGAAGCTCAAGAACAAGCGGATGAGCAAGGAGGCCCAGCTCAAGGTCAAGAAGGAGCTGAAGAAGCTCCGGATGATGAGCCCGATGAGCGCCGAGGCCACGGTCGTCCGCAACTACATCGACTGGATCATCTCGCTCCCCTGGTACGAGGAGACGAAGGACCGGCTCGACGTGATCGAGGCGGAGAAGGTCCTCAACGAGGATCACTACGGTCTGAAGAAGGCGAAGGAGCGCATCCTCGAATACCTCGCGGTGCAGCAGCTCGTGCAGAAACTCCGCGGGCCGATCCTGTGCTTCGTGGGCCCTCCGGGCGTGGGCAAGACGTCGCTCGCCCGCTCCATCGCGCGCGCGACCGGCCGCAACTTCGTCCGCCTCTCGCTGGGCGGTGTGCGGGACGAGGCCGAGATCCGGGGCCACCGCCGCACGTACATCGGCGCGATGCCGGGCAAGATCATCCAATCGCTCAAGAAGTCCGGGTCGAACAACCCCGTCTTCCTGCTCGACGAGATCGACAAGATGTCCACGGACTTCCGCGGCGACCCGTCGGCGGCGCTGCTGGAGGTGCTGGACCCCGAGCAGAACGCGACCTTCAACGACCACTACCTGGATCTCGACTACGACCTGTCGAAGATCATGTTCATCTGCACGGCCAACACGATGCACAGCATCCCGGGCCCGCTGCAGGACCGCATGGAGGTCATCCGGATCGCCGGGTACACCGAGGCGGAGAAGATGTCGATCGCCCGGCGCTACCTGATCCCGAAGCAGAAGGAGATGAACGGGCTCAAGGACCTCAACGTCCGGATCACCGACAAGGCGGTGCGCACGCTCATCAACCGCTACACGCGCGAGTCCGGCGTCCGCTCGCTCGAGCGCGAGATCTCCAGCGTGTTCCGCAAGGTCGCGCGCGAGCTGCTGAAGCAAGGCCAGCACGACGTGGTGGTCGACCGCAAGCTCGCCATGAAGTACCTGGGCCCGCCCCGGTACCGGTTCGGCATGGCGGAGCGCGAGGACCAGGTCGGCATCGTCATGGGCCTGGCCTGGACCGAGATGGGCGGTGAGTTGCTCACGACGGAGGCGACGGCGATGCCCGGCAAGGGCAAGCTGATCCTCACGGGCAAGCTCGGTGAGGTGATGCAGGAGTCCGCCCAGGCGGCGGTGTCCTACGTCCGCGCCCGGGTCGACCGCTTCGGGATCGACCGGAACTTCGCGGAGAAGAACGACCTGCACATCCACCTGCCCGAAGGCGCGATCCCCAAGGACGGGCCTTCTGCCGGCGTGACCATGTGCACCGCGCTCGTCTCGGCGCTCACCCGGATTCCGGTCCGCAAGGATGTGGCGATGACGGGTGAGATCTCTCTGCGCGGACGCGTGCTGCCCATCGGCGGCCTCAAGGAGAAGGTCCTCGCGGCGCACCGCGCCGGCATCAAGACGGTCCTGATCCCGAAGGACAACAAGAAGGACCTGCGGGAGATCCCGCTGAGGATCCGCAAGGCGCTCCGCATCATCCCGGTGGAGTTCGTGGACGAGGTGCTGCGCGAGGCGCTGGTGCTGGAGAAGCCCGAGGAGTTCGGGCTGAGCAAGCCGGCTCCGGTCGGACTGACGGGGACGGGCGGCGCTTCGACCCCCACGCAGCCGCAGTAGTCGGCAAGAGGCCTACGAAGTGACAAGGCGGCGGGTGCTCGAGAGGGGCGCCCGCCGTTTTCTTTGGTGTGAGCGGTCTTCGGCCGGGCAGGCGGTGGAGGCGGCGCCATCCCGCGTCGCGCTTGCGGAGGCGGGCGGGCCGCGTCACGCTCGGCGGGTGCGACACGTCGTGCTCTACAGCCTCGTTGTGGTTGTCAGTGCGGGCTGTGGCCAGTGCACGCAGCCAGACCCGGGCGTGAAGGTCGTCGTGCCCGCAATGCCCACAACGCTCGACTGGAATGCCTCCGACCCGACCAGCTGGGTGAATTACCCGCTGATGCTGGCCACGATGCGTGGACTGACCTCGCTCGGAGCGGACCACTCGGTGGGGCCGGGACTGGCGGAGCGTTGGACGCGCGAACGCACCGCGGAAGGACACGAGGTCTACACCTTCCACCTGCGCCGAGACGTGAGGTGGTCGGACGGTGTCACCCCGTTGGTCGCCCGGGACTTCGTGGTGGGATGGCGACGGGCGCTGCTCGGGCGTGAGCGAGGAGAGATGGCCGACATCCGGGGCGCGGAGGAGGTCCTCGCGTTGCTCGCCCGGAGCGCGCCGATCCAGGAACTCGAGGCCGCCCTGGAGCGGTTCGAGGTCCGGGCGATCGACGACCACACGCTGCGTGTCGTGCTGGAGCGGCCGCGCAACTATTTCCTCGCGCGCCTCGCGAACGTGTACCTGTTCTTCCCCGCGCCCTCGCGCATTCTCGAGGGCAGGACGGAGGCGCAGATCCAGGAGTACTTCGACCGCCCCCGGGAGGGACACCCGCTCAGTCTCGGGCCGTGGCGCATCGAGGCCTGGGACCGGGCGGGCGAGCGCGTACGACTCGTCTCGAACCCGCACAGCGCCTTCCGTGCCAGGGGAGCACAGCCGCCGGCGGTCACGCTGATGCGCTCGGAGATCGGTCCGGCGCTGTACGAGCGCCATCGGGTGGGCTTCGTGTTCATCGACGATGCGGCCGCGCTTCGGTCGAGCCCCGCGGATCTGCAGCGCCGCGAGCTCCTCTCCACGTACTTCATCGCGTTCAACACCCAGAAGGCGCCGCTGGACCGCCCGGAGGTTCGACGGGCGCTGGCGATGGCGATCGACCGCGACGCGTTGTTGGAGGGGCTGCTCCCCGCTGCCCGGGTCTCCCGGACCCTGCTCCCGCCGAAGCTGCCGGGCGCCGCGACGCCGGACGAAGAGGCACAGCTCCTCCCGTACCGCCCGGAGGAGGCGCGGCTCGCGCTCGCGCAGCTCGATCGACCCCTGCGGCTCGTCTACAGGGCCGGAGAGTCGTTCATCCCCGAGGTCGCCATCGCCGAACGCATCAAGGTGCAGCTCGAGAAGATCGGGGTGAAGGTGGAGCTCGAGCCCCGCAACGACTTCTCGCAGGAGCTCGTCCGGCGCGGTCCCGACGGGCTGCGCACCTGGGACCTCCATCTACGGAGAGTCGGCGCGGACTATGCCCACCCCAACACGTTCTTCACCCTCTTCGAGAAGAACGGGAACAGCCAGACGGGCTGGGAGACCTCCGACGGAGGGAGGTCGATCCGTCGGTTCGAGGCGCTGCTCGACGAGGCGGACGCGCAGTCCGATCCGGAAGAGGCGCGCAGGCGCTACGTCGAGGCGCAGCAGCTGCTCCTGCGCGAGGAGGCGGTGATCGTCCCGCTGTATCATCCGGACCGCTACTTCCGGCTGGCGCCGGCGCTCGACGGGCTCGACGTCGATCCCTTCAACTTTCTCTCGCTGCGAGACCTGGTGGCGCGGTGATCCGGGGAATCCTCGCGCGTGCGGCGCGGCAGCTCCTCGTCATTCCGCTGGTCGCGCTGGGATCGTACTACCTCATGGCGATGCTGCCGCTGCGCGTCGAGGACGACAGCAAGCGCCAGCTCCCGACGGAGCTGATCGAAGCATACCGCCGGGATCTCGGCCTGGACTCGACGCTCGGGTTCCTCCGGCCATGGGAGAAGCTCTTCTCGGGTGAGCGGCTGGGGACCAGTGCTCAGGGCGTCACGGGTGAGGAGCTGCTGGTGAAGCTGGGCGGGAGCGTCGGCGTTGGGCTGGTGGCGCTTGTCTTCGCGGTGATCTGGGCGCTGGGCTGGGCCCTGCTGCGGGTCACGGTGATCGAACGCCGTTGGCCTTCAGCCGGGGAGCTCGTCCCCGCGATCGCGTTCGGAACGCCGGTGTTCATCCCGGCGCTTCTCCTGGCGCCCTCGGTCGTCGAGGCGGGGCGCTTCCTTCCCGAGCTCGCTGCCGCGTTCGTGCTCAGCATCTGGCCCGGCATCTTCCTGGGCTCGTTGATGGCCGACGGCCTGCGGGAGGAGCTTCGCCGTGACTATGTCCGCACGGCCCGCGGCAAGGGGCTGTCGCTCTCCGGGGCGACGCGCCGCCACGTCCTTCCCAACGTGCTGCCGATCCTGCTGGACGCGCTCCCGCCGGTGGCCACGGCGGTGCTCGCTGGATCCTTCGCCGCCGAGCGCGTCTTCGGGCTGCCGTACTTCGGTCAGCTCTACGTGCTCGCCGTCCTGCAGAAGCAGATCTCCATCGTGGTGGTGGCGACGACGCTCTTCGCCTCCCTGCTGGTGGTCGTGACCTTGTTCGTCGAGCTCGCCCGGTGGTGGGTCGACCCCCGCAGCCGCGAGGTGACCTCGACATGAGCGGGGCGGTGGCCATCGGACCCAGGCAGCGGGTGCGGGCGGCGGCCTGGGTCGGACTCGGGGGGCTCGCGGTCCTCTTCTGCTCGAGCCTCGTGCTGGGCGTGCTCGCGCCCTCGGTGCTCGCCGACCACTGCCCCTTCGGGCGCGACACGCTGCGCCCGGACCAGACCGTGTGCGAGCTCGCCTTCGGGGGGCTGTGGGTGTCGCTCACGGTGGGGCTCGCCGCGGGCGCACTCGCGACCGGGCTCGGGCTGCTCCTCGCTGCGACGGCGCGCGCGCTTGGCGGTGCCATCGAGGGCGGGCTGATGCGCGTGGCCGATTCGTTCTTCTCGCTGCCAGACGTCCTCGTGCTGATGGTCCTCCAGCTCGCGGGTCAGATGCTGGGAGACATGGATCCCGATCTCCGGCTGTCGCCGATGGGCCTGATGATCGCGTCGCTCGCGCTGGTCGGGTGGGCAGGTCCGACCCGGATGTTCCGCAACCGGCTCGCGACGCTGGAGCGCTTCGAGTTCGTCGCAGCGGCGCGTGCGCTGGGCGGGGGAGGGTGGCACATCCTTCGACGGCACCTGTGGCCGTCGCTTCGAGGCTTCGCGCTGGCCGTGTTCCTCAGCCGCGTGCCGTCCGCCATCCTCGCCGAATCCACGGTGTCGTTCTTCGGGATCGCCCGGATGGAGCCGATGTCGCTCGGGCGCTATCTCGGCACGAGCTACACGAGTCTGATCTACGAGGGCGGCGCCCGCGTGGTGCTCCCCGCATGGGGACTGCTCGTGCTGGTCGTGCTGGCCGCATCGCTCACGTCGCGGGCGCTGCTGGACGAGCGTCGGCGCGGGCGCTGAGCCGCTCGCGGAGGCCGGTATACCGGCCTGGCGTGCGCCTGCTGCTCGACAGTCGGCGGAGGCCGCGCGGGGATCCTGGGCGTTCGTTGTGGGCTCGTTCACGTTTGGATTTTCGGGCACTTCCTCCCGGTTCCCAGAGAGCCGAGGTTTCCAAAGATGAGCACCGACAGGGGCGAGGGTCTGGAGGAGGTCGAGCTCGAACAGCCGGAGGACCGGCTTCGCCGCGAGGAGGTGCGGCGGATCGTTCTCCTGGTCGAGGACGAGCCGCAGGCGCGGGAGGCGCTGGCGGAGGTGCTCGAGCTCTGGGGCTACCAGGTCATCGCGGTGGGCAGCGCCGAAGAGGCGGAGTACGCCGTCAAGCGAAGCCGGCCGGATGCGGCCCTGATCGACGTCTATCTCCCCGGGCGCACCGGCGCGGCGCTGATGTCGAAGCTCCGGGAGAAGTTCCCGGATGTGGTCCTCATCGGCATGAGTGGACTGGGCGACGCGGAGATGGCGCGCACGGTGAAGGGGGTCGGCGCCGACCTGTTCATCGGCAAGCCGGTGTCCATGGATGCGCTCGCGGAAGCCCTGAAGGCGAGCCACCGCACCTGGCACTGACCTGCCCGCCTTCTTCAGCGCGTACAGTCGAACACGATCTTCCCGACGTTCCGGCGCTCCTGCATGTAGCGATGGGCGTCCGCTGCCTGTGAGAGGGCGAAGACCTTGTCGACGTGCGGCTTGATGCGCCCGTTCTCGTAGAGCTCGAGGAGCCGGTCGAGGTGGCGGTGCAGCAGCGCGGCCTCGCTCCACATCCTGCCCATGTTCACGCCAGACACGGTCCGGTTGGCCTCCATCAGCCCCATGGGCGCGAAACGTCGCTGTCGGACGAGCTGGTTGACCACCCTGAACACGTTCCGGGTTTCGCTCTGGACCATGTTGGCCCAGCCGAAGCAGATGAGCTGCCCGGCGGGCGCCAGCAGGTCGTAGCCTTTCGACCAATCGGGACCACCCAGCGCGTCGAGCACCAGGTCCACGCCGCGCCCCTGGGTGAGTCGACGGACCTCCTCGGCGTAGTCGACCGAGCGGTAGTCGATGGGATGGTGGACGCCGGCTTCGCGAAGGAACGCGTGCTTCGACGCGGACGCCGTCCCGAAGAGCTCCACGTCCTCCACCTGTTTGCTGAGCTGGATCACCGCCTGGCCAACCCCGCCGGCCGCGGAGTGCACGAGCACCTTCTCTCCCGGCTTGAGCACGTGGACGTGGAAGAGCATGTGGAAGGCGGTGAGGTAGTTCACGGGGAGCGCGGCGGCTTCCTCGAAGGACATCGCCTCCGGGAGCCTCGCGGCGAAGATTTCGTCGACGATCACGGTGTCCGAGTGACCGCCGAAATGGGTGAACGCGAGGACGCGATCACCTTCGCGGACCCGGGTGGCGCCGGAGCCGAGCGCGTCCACCACGCCGGAGACCTCATAGCCCGCCACCATGGGAGGTTTGGGGGCGTCGGGATAGAGGCCCACCCGGGCAGAGACCTCGGCGAAGTTCAGGCCTGCGCGCTGGACGCGGATCCGCACCTTTCCGGCAGCTGGGGAAGGGTCTGCTTCCTCGCGCAGTTGAAGGACGTCCGGCCCTCCGTACCGGGTGATGTAGAGCGATTTCATAGCCTTAAGGTTGCACGCTTCCAGCGCGCACAGGATGCTTTTAGTCGTGGATCAGCTCGCTCCAGGATTCCTGATCGCCATGCCACAGCTGGGCGATCCCAATTTTTCGAAAGCCGTCGTGCTGATGCTGGAGTACGGCGAGGGCGGCGCCATGGGCATCGTGCTGAACCGCGCCGCGCCGGTGACCCTGCAGGACCTTGCGGACGGCCAGGCGCTGGAGATCGCGCCGTCCCTGGCGAAGGAGGCCGTCTACGTGGGCGGCCCCGTGGAGCCCCAGCGAGGATTCGTCCTGCACGACGATCTGGACATCCCGGAACGCCACGAGGTGCTCCCGGGCCTGTTCCTGAGCGTCACCATGGACGCGCTCGGGCCGCTGCTCGCAAAAGGAAGTCACCGCATCCGGTTCTGTCTGGGGTATGCAGGTTGGGGCCCGAAGCAGCTGGAGCAGGAGATCGCTGCGGGGGCCTGGCTGTACACCGAGGCTTCGGCCGGTCCGGTGCTCGAGGGAGACCCGGACCAGCTCTGGGATTCGACCCTCCGGGGGATGGGGGTTGATCCCGCCATGTTGTTTCCCGCGAAGGGCGTGAATTGATGCTGGACCCGAAGTTGATTGAGCAGCGTATCCGCGAGGCACTGACCGACGCAGAGGTCGAGGTCCGCGACACCACTGGCACCGGCGACCACTTCGAGGCGCGCGTGGTGGCCGATACGTTTCAGGGAAAATCGATGGTCGAGCAGCACCAGCTCGTCTATGCGCCGCTGAAGGACCTGCTGGCGACGGGCGAGCTGCACGCGCTCGCGCTGAAGACCTATACGCCAGAGCAGTGGAAGAGATTTGGAGGAGCACGATGAATGAGCAGCTGAAGGCCCGTTTCGATCGCGACATCAGCCAGCACCCGGTGGTGCTCTTCATGAAGGGGAATGAGATGTTCCCGCGCTGTGGCTTCTCCGCCGCCGCGCTCTCCGCGCTCAAGCGGCACGGCCCCGTTCACTGCATCGACGTGCTCAACGAGCCCGAGGTACGCGATGGCATCAAGGAGTACTCGAACTGGCCGACCATCCCGCAGGTGTACATCCACGGGAAGTTCGTCGGCGGTTCGGACATCGTGATCGAGCTCGAGGAGCGCGGCGAGCTGGGTCAGATGATCAAGGGCAGCTGACGGACCGGCAGCTCTTCCGTGACACGGCCTCTGCCGTACGGCGATGTTGACGTCGCAGCGCTACAGTTCTTGAAGGAGCCAGAACCGTGACGGACGTAGACCGCCTGCTTGCCGAATGTCTGAAGCTCGAACCTGCCGAGAGGGCCCGGCTTATCGACGAGCTTCAGGCCACTCTTCCCCCGGACCTGGGCGCGGTCGCGAATGAGTGGCCCGAGCAGTACCACGACGAGATTGTCAGACGCGTGCAGAGCGTTCGGAATGGAAGTGCCCGCGTGCTTTCTGCCGATGAGTTCTGGTCGCGTCTGAAGAATCGCTCGTGAGCACGCCGATTGTTGTGCTCGAGGAGGCGTTGGCTGAAGCCGTCGCAATTGCGCACGAGCGCCGGCGTCCCGGGTATTGGCGATCCCGCACGCCGTAATGAGAATCGAGGCGCGATATTCGCGGGGTGTGCATAGGTCGCTCCTCGCGATCGCTCCGCTCATGCTCGTCGGGTGCTTTCACACGAGCTACCTCGCGCAGGCGGGCAGTGGTCAGATCGATCTCCTGCGACGTTCGCGGCCGATCACGTCGGTCCTCCGGCAAGGCGACGCACCGCTGAACGTCCGGCGCGTCCTGAGGCGGGTGCCCCAGATCAAGGCCTTCGCGCAGTCGCAGGGGCTGACGCCTTCCGGAAGCTACGAGCGCTACGCGGACCTGAAGCGGAGCGCGGCCGTCTGGGTGGTCCAGGCCTCTGCTCCGCTCGCGTTCGAGCAGCGGGAGTGGTGCTTCCCAATCGTGGGCACCGTCCCATATCTGGGCTTCTTCGACGCGGCTGCGGCACATGCCTACGCGGATGAGCTTGCCCGCGAAGAGCGCCTGGACGTGGACGTGCGCACTGCGTCTGCGTACTCCACCCTGGGGTGGCTGAAGGACCCGGTGCTCTCGACGATGATCTCCGACGGGCCCGAGGCGCTCGGCGAATTGGCGAACGTCGTCCTCCATGAGACCGTTCACGCGACGGTCTACGTGGGCGGCCAGTCCGCGTTCAACGAGAGCCTCGCGTCGTTCGTGGCGGACCGGATGACCCTGCAGTGGCTGGAGGAGGCGGTTGGCGCCGACGCTCCGCAGACGCTGGCGTGGAGGGTGTACGAGGCGCAGAGCCGCGCCCGTGTCGAGCGCATGCACGAGGCCTGGCGCGCGCTCGACGCGCTCTATCGGTCGTCGAGAGCCGATGAAGAGAAGCAGGCGGAGAAGGCGCGCATCCTGGCGGCGCTCGAGGCGCAGCTCGGCGCGAAGAAGGCGATCAACAACGCGACCCTCGCGGGATTGAAGGACTACGGGACTGGCGTCGACGCGTTCGAGCGACTCTTCGAGGCATGCGGGCGTCGTTGGCCGGCCTTCATCGCTTCGGTCCGAACAATCCGCGCATCGGACTTCGCCGAGGAGCAGACAGAAGAGTTCGACTCGGTGCTCGAACGCCTGGCGCTCAGCGGGTGCTGACCCGCGCTCGCGCAGATATTGCGTGAGGTCCGGGTACTCTCTCTCCGGGAGTCTTTGGAACGTCGATTGCTCCAACGGGGCGCGGAGGTGTCGGCATGAGCGTCAGGGTGCAATTCGTCGGCGGGGCGGGGACGGTGACGGGCTCTCGCCATCTGGTCCACACGCCTCACGCCACGGTGCTCCTGGACTGTGGCCTGTTCCAGGGCAGGCGGGCCGAATCGCGCGAGAGGAACGAGCACCTGGGCTTCGAGCCCTCGTCGGTCGACGCCGTGGTCCTCTCTCATGCGCACATCGACCACTCGGGCGCGTTGCCGTTGCTCTGCCGGAAGGGCTATTCGGGCCCGGTGTACGCCACGCCGGCGACGCGGGACCTCTGCGCGGTCATGCTGGAGGACTCGGCGAGGATCCAGGCTGCGGATGCGCGCTATCTCAACCGCGCCATCGAACGCGACGGGATCGATGCGCAGCCCATCTCGTGGCAGAGCACGGCAAGCTGCGGAAAATCGCGCTTGTCCACGGCGAGGGTCCAGCGCAGCAGGCGCTCCAGATGCTCCTTGTCGAGCGCGGCTTCACCCACGTGCAGGTGCCCCGAACGGGCGACACGATGGAGTTCTGACCCCGTCGATGCGCGCGATCTGCGCTCCAGCGCAGCAGTTGCGCTCGGACATTTCGGAGCGGAAACGCCGTGGCCTGACGAGAGGTCAGTTCCGATTGGCGCGCGGATTGCTCTCTTCTTCCTCAGCAAAACATCGCGCGGAGGAAGTCCATGAACAGGATCGCAGCGGTGTCCGCACTTGGGTTGGGTCTCGTCGTCGGGTGCGCGCACACCCGGCCCGACGCCATGAGCGCGGATGCGCACCAGCGGGAGTCGCTGGAGCATCGTCGGCAGGCCATCGAGGCGTCCACGCAGTACGACCCGGATGCGCGGTCCGTCGGATTTGGCCAGGACACTGGCGACCGAAACCTGGTCGTCTACAACCCGACCGAACGTCACCTGAAGGCCACGGAGACCCATCGCGCCCACGCGGATGCACACGCGCGGGCTGCGGCTGCACTGCGGGAAAGCGAAGCCGCCGCGTGCGGAACGATTCCGGAGGAAGCGCGCGCCGCATGCCCGCTGCTCTCGCCCCACGTCGCGCGCGTGGTCGAGACGCTCCGCGGGATTGAGCTTGAGCTCAAGCCCGATGCGCCGGCCCAGGAGCTCGTGAGCCGGATGCGGTGTCACCTCGAGCACTCGCGGGTCGAGGGTTTCCCGGAAGAGGACGGGGAGAGCTGTCCGCTGTACCTCAGGGGTAGCACCATCGCGCTCGACGGGAACGCGATCGAGATCTCGGGATCGAGTCCGAAGATGGCTGCGGAGATTCGCAGTGACGCACGGCGGTTGTTCGGACAGTCATTCTAGAAGTCAGCTTCTGCCGCGCTTCGACTTCGATGTGGTCGCTGTCCGGCTCCTCCTTCGACGATGCGGAGATGGCGTCGGCGTCGTGGGAGGACTCGGCGGAACTGAGGGCGGCTTCACGCACTCGCAAGAGTAGCCGGTCGCCCCTTCCGTCACCTTGCAGCGGCCGGAACAGCCGAGATTCGTGCACCCGATCACGTTTCCCCACGGGTCGGTCTTGATTGCGCATCTTCCTGGGAACTTGCCCCTCGACCGGGCCGGCAGCGGTTCGAATTCGATGACCAGCCCGTCATCTTCCTCCCGGATGCGGAACTGACACCCGATGGCGACGACCTCCTTGATGCGCTTCTTGAGCTTCATGCTTGTCTCCGGAGAACCCCGAGACGGCGGTACTCCTTGCAAGCTCGGGTTGGGGAGGGCGCGCGGCAACACAGGAATGCTTCCTCCTCGGGTATGTTCCCCCGCGCCATGGAGCAGAACACGGCAGGCGAGGTAGCGAGCGAAGGCTCCCAGGAGCCGACCGAGGGCGCTCGGAACGCGAGCGGCACGTCGACGATCACCGCGCGCATCCAGGCGTTCCGCAAACGCCACGCGCGCGCGGAGATGGCGCTCTTCTTCGCGGGCGGCTTCCTGTTCGACGTCGTCACGCTCGACCGCATCGACAATTGGACCACGCTGCTGCAGCAGGGCGTCTATCTGCTGGTCCTGGGCGGGCTCCTCCTGTTCGAGCAGCGCTACAGGCTCACGGGCGAGCAGCCGCCGAAGGGCCTCCGCTGGCTGCTGAGGTTGTCGGAGGACGCGCTTCACTTCCTGCTGGGCAGCCTGCTCAGCAGCTATGCGCTCTTCTTCTTCAAGAGCGCCTCGGGCGTCAGTGCCGCGATCTTCCTGCTGGTGATCTTCGGCCTGCTCGTCGCGAACGAGCTGCCGCGCTTCCGGAAGAGGGGGCCGGTGGTTCGGTTCGGGCTCTACAGCCTCTCGCTGACGGCGTACTTCGCGTACCTGCTCCCGGTGCTGTTCGGGACGATGAGCGCGGTGTTGTTCGTGCTCGCGGCTCTCCTGTCGGTTCCGCCGTTCCTGCTGTTCTTCAAGCTCGCGCGCAAGTGGAGCGGTGAGAAGGAGATCGCGCTCAAGCAGATTGCTGCGCCTGCGGGTGGCGTCCAGGTCGCGTTGCTCGCACTGTACTTCGCGGGGTCGATCCCCCCGGTGCCGCTGTCCGTGGAGTACCTCGGAGTCTTCCACGACGTGCGCAGGGGCGAGGACGGCCAGTATGAGCTGCTGCATGAACGCCCGGCGTGGCGCTTCTGGCAGCGCGGCGATCAGGTGTTCCGCGCGCGCGAGGGCGACAAGGTCTACGTGTTCGCCAGCGTGTTCGCCCCCATGAGCTTCCAGGGGCGATCCATCTACTTCCATTGGTTCTACGACCACCCGGAGAAGGGATGGCGCGAGGTCAGCAAGTGGGAGTACCCGAAGCTCACGGGCGGCCGCGCCGAGGGCTATCGGGTCTTCGCCAGCCTCTCCAAGCCGCTCCCCGGCGACTGGAGCGTGGAGATCCGCACCTCCGACGGCCGGGAGGTCGGCCGGATCGGCTTCACCGTCGAGCCAGACGCTTCTTTTCCTGACGCGCCACGCGACTTCTGGGTCTTGAAGAAGTAGCGCGTCCGCCCTTCCAGAGCGACGCCATCCACGCCTCGACCTCGCGCGGCTCGCTGGGGATGTCCTCGGACAGGTTCTGCATCCCGCGCTTCGTCACCAGCACGTCGTCCTCGATGCGCACGCCGATGCCCCGGTACTTCCTGGGCACGGTGAGGTCGTCGAGTTGGAAGTACAGGCCCGGCTCGATGGTCAGCACCATGCCCGGCTCGAGCTTCCCGTACTTGTAGACCTCCTGGCGGGCCTGCGCGCAGTCGTGCACGTCGAGCCCGAGCATGTGGCTCACGTTGTGGAGGGAGTAGCGCTTGTAGAACTGGTTCTCGTCCTTGAGCGCCTCCTCCGCGGTGGTGGGCAGGATGCCCATCCGCTCGAGGCCCTCGGCGAGCACGCGCATCGCGCGGCGGTGCGGCTCCATGAAGTCGTTGCCGGGCTTCACCGCTGCGAACGCCGCCTGCTGGGCCTGGTGCACCAGCTCGTAGACCTCGCGCTGCTCCTTCGAGAAGCGGCCATTGATCGGGAGGGTCCGGGTGATGTCGGCCGTGTAGAGCGAGTTGCCCTCCACGCCTGCGTCCAGCAACAGGAGCTCGCCCTCCTTCAGCGGGCCGTCGTTGCGCGTCCAGTGCAGCGTGCACGCGTGCGCGCCGGCGGCCGCGATCGTCCCGTAGCCCACGTCGTTTCCTTCGACGCGCGCGCGCATGTTGAAGATGCCCTCGACGTGGCGCTCCGTACCGCCTTCGCGCAGCCGGCGGATGACGTCCTCGAAGCCGCGCTTCGTGGAGTCGATCACCGCCTTCAGCTCGCGGACCTCCAGAGCGTCCTTGTGCAGGCGCATCTCGGAGAGGAGCGTCGCGAGCTCCTTGTCGCGCTCGGCCTGCTCCGGCAGCTTCGCCTCGAGCGCGGGCGAGAAGCCGCGCACGACCCGCCACGGGCGGGAGGCCTTGCCGCCGACCAGCGCGTCCACAAAGGTCCCGAGATCCGGCAGCCCGCGCGCTTCGTCCACGCCGAAGCGCGCCTGGCTCTCCTTCACGCCCAGCCGCGGGCCCACCCACAGCTCGCCTTTCGCCCGATCGGTGAAGAAGGTCTTGTCGCTGCGGCCGGGGTTCGGTTCGACGAACAGGATGTCCTGATGCCCGCCGCCGTTCTTCGGCTGCAGCACCAGCACGCAGTCCGGCTCGACGTTCCCGGTCAGGTAGTAGAAGTCCGAGCTCGGGCGGAAGCGGAACCAGGTGTCGTTGGAGCGGACCTTCTCGTGTCCCGTCGGGATGATCAGCGTCTCTCCCGGGAACTTCTGGGACAGCGCACGGCGCCGCGCCTGAAACTGCTCCCAGCCCTTGATCCGCGGAGGCGGACGGCCGGTCGAAGGCTTCCACCGGGTCATCATGAAGTCGACCAGTGCCGGCGGGTTCAGCGTGTCGTGGCTGGCCTGCGTAGCCTGCGGCTCGGACGTGACGGGCTCGGGATTGCGGATGTCGGATCGGGCCATAGCCCGCGAAACATGGACCACGACCTCAGGCCGTTCAAGCGCTGGTTGGCAGGCGCCTCAGGAGGTCGACATGACCGGCCAGCAGCGGCACGGCGGTCTCCGTCCTCAGGATGCGCGGGCCGAGCGAGAACGGGAGAAAGCCGCGCTGCTGCAGCAGCTCGAGCTCGAACGGTACCCAGCCTCCTTCGGGGCCGATGGCGAGTACGACGCGATCGTTCGGGCCGGGGCGGGGGAGGGCTTCGGGGCCGCGATCCACGACCGGGTGGGCGAGCCAGCGATGCGGTGTCGCGCCGAACACGCGGTCGAGCTCGTCTTCCACGAAGGGGCGGAACCGCTCGCGTATGAGGACCCGCGGCGGGATTGTGTCGCGCGCCTGCTCCAGGCCGAGGGTGATCAGCTCGTCCAGGAAGTCGGGCGCGAGCACCTTCGAGTCGAAGTAGCTCTTCTCCACGCGCGCGGCGTTCACGAGGACCACGGTGTCGACGCCGAGGGAAGTCAAAGCCGGGATCACCCGCTTGAGCTGCTTGGGACGGGGGATCGCGAGCAGCACATCGAGCTTTGCCCGCGGTGGTGGATCGGCCTCGAGCTGCACCCGGAGCCTGAGCAGCTCGCGGGACTGCTCGAGCACTTCGCCCGTGCCGACCCGGCCTCCGCGTACACCGACGCGCAGGACGTCACCTGCCGCCGCACGAAGCACCTCGTGGGCGTGGCGGGCCCTCCGCCCCGTGAGGTGCACGGTGCAGTCATCGAGGACTTCGTCGGGCGAGAGCAACAGCAGGTTCATGCCGAGGGAGCTACGGCGCGAGGGCCAGCACTCTGTGCCTCCAATCGCCCGCGCGCGTCGCCAAGAAATGCCCGAACCCGTTCCGGATAGTGCAGGTTCACCTTGTGGCTTCGGCGGTACACCACCTGCAGCCGACCGCAGGCCCGGAAGGTCCATCCGTCGGGGCCGTCGCAGGTGAGCGTCTGGGACTCCGGAGTGTCGAACACTGCGATGGTCGTCGTGGGTCCGCTCGCGCTCCTGCCAAACACCGCCTTGTGCTCCAGCACGGCCACGTACTGGTCCTGGTCGCGGCCGACAAGGCCGCGCTCAATCAAATGATCGGAACCTCGAGCGGCGAGTTCGAAGAGCGCGTCCACCGTCTCACGTCCGAGCCGGAGGGCGGGGTCGTCGACCACCTTCCATCCCAACTCACCCGCGCTGCGGTGAAGGGCACGGCGCTTCCTGAACTCGAGTCCGATGGTGACGCCGAGGACCGAGCCGATGATGAGGATCAGTGGCACCTTGTCCGGGGACCGGTCCACGATGCTCGAGTGGACGAGAAATCCGAGCATGAACCCGGCGCCCAGGAGCGTCAACACCCGGGGTCGGGCTGATAGAGGGGGGCCGGCGAACGCGACGAAGTCGGTGGGCGAGCGTGAGGATGTGGTCATGCGGCCTTCATACGGAACGAAGTCGCGCCTTATTCAAGAGTCCGATGGCGGAGCGGGTGGCCGCGGCGGCGGACTGAATCCAACTGGGATCGGAAAGACTATTCGGTATCCGAGGCCGATGCCTGCTCTGCCTGCGCGATCGAGATCGCTTTCCGGTTCACGAACTCGAGGATGCCGTCCTTGTCGAGCTCGCGGCCGTAGCCCGACCGCTTCACCCCTCCGAACGGCAGCCGCGGATCGGACGCGACCATCGAGTTGATGAACGTCATCCCCGCTTCGAGCTCGTTGATGAACCGCGCCTGTTCGGCAGGCTCGCGGGTCCAGGCGCTGGAGCCCAGCCCGAACTCGGTGGCATTGGCGAGGGCGATCGCCTCGTCGAGGTTCTTCGCGCGGAACAGCAGCGCCACCGGTCCAAAGACCTCCTCGCGATACGCGCGGGCGCTCTCGGGGATGTCTGCCAACGCGCTCGGCGGGTAGAACCAGCCCTTGCCTTCGAGGTGTTTGCCCCCGGCGAGCAGGCGCGCGCCCTTTTGCACTGCGTCCTCCACCTGCTCGGCCACGCCATCGCGGATGTCCTTCGTGGCGAGCGGCCCGATGTTCGTGTCCTCCGACATCGGATCCCCGATCTTCAGCTTCGACAGGCCCTCCAGGAAACGCTGCTGGAAACGCTCGTAGACCGCCTCGTGGACGATGAAGCGCTTCGCGGCGATGCAGGACTGACCGTTGTTGATGTTGCGGGCCGTGACCGCCGTCTTCGCCGCTGTGTCGATGTCCGCACTGGGCATCACCACGAACGCGTCGCTGCCACCCAGCTCGAGCACCGTTTTCTTGATGTGCTTCCCGGCGATCGACGCGACCGACGCCCCGGCGTTCTCGCTGCCCGTCAGCGTGGCCGCGACGACCCGTGGATCCTCGAGCACCTTCGAGACCTTCTTGTGCCCGATGAGGAGCGTCTGGAACACGCCCTCCGGGAAGCCGGCGCGGAGCAGGATCTCCTCGATGGCCAGCGCGCACTGGGGGACGTTCGCGGCGTGCTTCAACAGCCCGACGTTGCCCGCCATCAGCCCGGGGCCGATGAAGCGGAAGACCTGCCAGAACGGGAAGTTCCACGGCATGACCGCGAGCACCGGTCCGAGCGGCAGATTGCGCACGAACGCGCGCGGTCCGCCCATGTCCACCGGCGTATCGGCGAGGAAGCGCTCGGCGTGCTCCGCATAGTGCCGACAGACCCACCCGCACTTCTCCGCCTCCGAGCGCGCTGCGGCGATCGGCTTGCCCATCTCCTCGACCATGATGCGCGCCCAGCGATCCTTCTCGGAGGCGAGGAGCTCGCCTGCCTTCGCCATCCGCTCCGCACGGTGGGCGAACGACGTCTTCCTCCAGGCCGCGAACGCCTTCTGCGCCTTCTCGAGCTTCTGCTCGAGCGCCGGGTCGCTCAGCTCCTCGAAGGTTCGGACGGTTTCTCCGGTGGTCGGATTGATCGTGGCGATCGCCATTCGGCCTCCTCGTGTTCAGCGTAGTCCCCGCGGTACTCCTGCGGAAGCAGCGCTGCAACCCGCTTCATCATCGCGTCGACCAACGCCTGGCGTTCGTCCTCGGCGCCCGCCACCTCGGCCTTGAGGTCCTCGACGCGGAAGGGGCGGCCGATCCTGACCTTCACGTCCGCGCTCCGCATCCGCTCTTTGGACATGTCGGTGTCGTTGATGGGCATGAGCTTCTCGGTTCCGATGAGCGCGATCGGCACCACGGGAACGCGGGCCTTCTCTGCGAGCAGGGAGGCGCCGCGGCGGGCGCGGATCAGCGCGCCGGTGCGGCTCCGTCCGCCCTCCGGGAAGATCAGCACCGAGTCACCCTGCTTGAGCACGGCGAGCGCCTTGCGCAGCGCCTCGATGTCCGCCGTGCCCGGGTGGATCGGGATCGTGTCCACGACCTCGGTCCCCAGCTTCGTCGAAGCCGTCGTCTGCAGCTTCACCCCGGCGAGAAAGAACACGGTCCGCGGCCGGAATGCTCGGGAGAGGGTGATCCCATCTGCGTTGGACAGGTGGTTGCAGACGAAGAGCACCGGCCCGTCCGGGAGGTTCTCCCTGCCTTCGACGGTCTCGTTCGCGAGCAGGCCCCACAGCCCATCGAACGCCAGCTTCGCAACAGGCCGACGGACGGCGGGGGGGAGCATCGTGAGAACGCGGGCGACAGACTCGAGCATCGACAGTGAGACTTCGAACGGATCGGGGCCTCCGGTCAATGTGTAGCTGACTTGATGCGTTGCGGCATGTGCATCGCCCGCCTGTTCGTTCCCTGAGCGTCTACCCCGTATTCAGGACGAGCACTGCGCCGACCGCGGCCATTCCGACCGACATCCAAAGGACGTAGTCGCAGACGTCGCCACTCTGTATCGCGTGGACGGGCACGGTCAGGTGCTCGCCCAGTCTGCGCATTCTCCTCGGAAGCTTCTTGCGAGCGAGCCAGCTTGAGGCGAGCGCCACCGCCACGGCGCAGGCGATGATCCCTGGAAAGATCGCGCGTGGCTGGAGGTGCGTGTGGCCGGGCGGTTGAACGGCGACCGTGGTGCCGCGAAGGACCTTCTCGAGCGTGATGGAGGGCTCGGTGAGCACGGTCGCCCAGCGCTCGGACTTGGGGCCGAGCTCGTCCACGAAGGTCAGGGAGATCGCCAGCGCAACCAGCAGTGTCGGCGCGACGAGCATCTCCAGGGTGGGCGCCTGCTCGCTGTGCTCGTCGGAGCCCCGCGCAGGCTCGTCGGCTTCTTCTTCGGGACGCGGGCCCCAGCCCAGGAAGACGTGGGCCCCGGCTGACAGCAACGCCGCCCCCGACAAGGCCGACGCGAGGAGAAGTGGGTACTTCGTCCAGCCCAGTCCCTCCAGGTGCAGCGCGTGCTCGAAGAAGGATTTCCCGGCCCAGGACACGAACCCCGGGAGCCCCGTCATGCCGAGCGTCGCGACGAAGAAGACACCGGCATGGAAGGGATGGTGGCGTCCGCGTCCGTAGAGCTCGCGAATGTCCGTCGTGCCATGGCGGTCCAGCAACCGGCCGACCAGCATGAACAACGCGCCCTTCAGCAACCCCTGGCCGAGCAGGAGGACCATGGCTCCCGCGAGGCCTTCGGGTGAGAGCAGCGCGATCCCCGCGAGGATCGTCCCGCTGTGCGAGATGGTGGAGAACGCCAGCATGCGCTTGAGATCCGTCTGCACGAGCGCGCTCACCGCACCCGCCAGCGCACTCGCAATGGCGATGCTCAGCAGCAGTCCCCGAACAGGAGAAGGGCGATCAGGAGCGCTCCCCCGGTCACGGAAGCCTCCCGATCCAGCGCACGTACGCGAGCGTACCGGGCAACGAGAGCACCGCGGCGGTGAGCGCCAGGTCCTGCAGGAACGTGCGGTCGAACCCTTCGCCCAGCGCGAACAGCGCGAACACCGAAAGCGTGGTGCCGAGCTGGACCGCGATGAGTCGCTGAAAGCGTCCATGCCTCATCGACGCGACGAGGCAGAGCAGGATCCCGACGATCAGCGCGATGCCGCTCGTCTGCCACGCATTCACGGCAGCGCCTCCAGCCGCTGCGGCCGTGTTTCGATCAGCTGGTGCACGAGGTATCCGCGCTCCTCGTTCGGAACATCGACGACCAGCGAGTTTGGTGGCAGGGAGATGCCCAGGACGTGGGCAGCGATCCGCGCGTCGTCCTCATCTCCCGGGGGCGCCCGTACGATGACGAACTGCCCCCGAGGGGCACGGCCGAACGCGCCGCGGACGATGGCGGCCAGCACCCGGAGCGTGTCCGGGAAGACGCGAAGGAGAGGGCCTGCGGCGCGCGGAAGCCACCGGAGCCGAAGCACCGGACGGGGGCCGTTGGAGAACGCGAGGACGCTCCCGGAGAGCAGCGCGGCCACCGCACCCGCGATGAACTCGGGCCAACCCGGCTGTCCGACCAGCAGCATCCACAACACGGTCAAGCCGATGACTGTCGGGACCTGTCGGAGCCACTTCATGCTGACGTCCCTCTGCTCCGGGATGAAGCCGGTCAGAGATAGGGATGGCGGACAGCCGGGCAAACCCCGGGTGTCGGCCGCTCGGCACTGCAACGCTCCGCTGTCCGGCCGGACACACGCAGCAGCAGCGCGCGTTATGGTCGCCGCATGGCAAACGGAACCTACAAGCGTGATCCCGTTTCTGCTCCACGCCTGAGCGGTACGCCGCTCCGGCTGTTCGTCGAGACGCTGGAGACGCCGCTGGGCGCTGCGGTGCTCGGAAAGATTGCCCGGGACAGCGGTCTCGATCGCTTCCGCGAGACCAACGCCGATGGCGCGCCGCCCACCCAGGTGACGCTGCCGAACCGCGCTCCTCTGCCCGAGCACCGACCCGGTTCGTTGGAGCTGGCAGAGCTCGCGGCCACCGGACCCGTCCGCTACCGCGGGGCGGCGCCTGAGACGGTCGCCGACTTCGCCCGAGCGTACAGAGCGGGCGAGCTCTCTCCGATGACCGTGGCCGACCGCGTGATCGGCGGAATCCGTGAGAAGGACTCCGGCGACGACCGCCTCGGCTGGTTCATCGCGTGGTCGGCCGATGACATCCGCAAGCAGGCCGAGGCGTCGGCCCAGCGGTTCCGGGAGGGTCGGCCCCTCAGCGTGTTCGACGGCGTGCCGGTGGCGGTGAAGGACGAAATGGACCAGGTGCCGTTCCCGACGACCGGCGGCACGGCGTTCCTGGGGAAGGAGCCCGCCCGGCGCGATGCAGAGGTCGTCGCGCGCCTGCGCGCCGCGGGCGCCCTGTTGATCGGCAAGACCAACATGCACGAGGCGGGGATCAACCCCATCGGCCTCAATCCCCACCACGGCGCCACCCGGAATCCCTGGAACCGCGCGCGGATCACCGGCGGCTCGTCCAGCGGCTCTGCGGCGGTCGTGGCGGCAGGACTGTCCCCGGTGGCGATCGGCGCGGACGGTGGTGGATCCATCCGGATCCCGGCTGCCTTGTGCGGCGTGGCCGGCCTGAAGGCCACCTGGACGCGGATCAGCGAGCACGGGATGTTGCCGCTGTGCTGGACCGTCGGTCACGTGGGGCCGCTGGGGGCGACCGTGCGCGACGTCGCTGCGGCGTATGCGGTGATCGCCGGGCCAGATCCACGGGATGAGCTCACGTTGGGACAACCGCCGCTGCATCTGGCAGGGCTCGAGGACCACGATCTCCGAGGCGTTCGGTTGGGCATCAGCCGCCCCTGGTTCGAAGACGCGGACTCCGAGGTGGTCGCCCGCTGTGACGCGGTGATCCGCACGCTCGTCGACGCGGGCGCGACGGTGGTCGAAATTCCTCCACCGGACCTGAACACCGTGCTCTGGACGCACGCGGCCCTCATCCTCTCCGAGATGGCGACGACGTTGCTGCCGTACCTGCGCGAGGACAGCCGCCGCTTCGGCCTCGACGTGCGCACGAACCTGGCGATCGCCCGGTTCTTCGAGTCGCCGGACTACGTGCACGCGCTCCGGCACCGGCACCGCATGACGCAGCAGTACCTGGAGCTGATGCAGGGCGTGGACGTCATCGTGACGCCGACCACGGCGTCGACGGCGCCGGAGATCCCCGAACACGCACTCCCCGCGGGTGAGTCGAACCTGGTGATGACGGATGCCCTGATGCGGTTCATCCGGATCCCGAACATCACCGGATTCCCTGCGCTGAGCGTCCCCGCCGGCTTCGACCACAGCGGCCTGCCCATCGGGTGTCAGTTCATCGGGCGCCCGTGGGAGGAGCACCTTCTGCTGAAGTTGGGGCTGGTCGCGGAGAGCGCGGTCGAACATCGGCGCCCGGTACACCGGGTCGACCTGCTGGCCCGCTGATCTATGGGACGGCGCGGCGTCCCGGTGGGCGATGCATCCCGCTGGGTGTTCAATCGGCTGGCCGACGCGTACCGGCATCGGCCCTCGTATCCGCCGGAGTTGATCGATCGCCTGGCTGCGCTGGCCGGCGGGGGACCGGTGGTGGATCTCGGGGCGGGAACGGGGCTGATCGCGGTGCCTCTCGCGAAGCGCGGCCTGGAGGTGCACGCGGTCGAGCCGGCGCAGGCAATGCTGGACGTCCTGCTCGAACGGGACAGGGCGGGTTCAGGGCGGGTCCACCTGGTCCATGCGGCAGCCGAGGAGACGGGCCTTCCGACGCGCGCCGTGCGGTTCGCGGTCATCGCCGATGCACTGCACTGGGTGGATCCGGAGCTGACGGGGCGTGAGGTCGCGCGCGTGATCGCCCCGGGCGGCACGGTCGCAGTGATCGAGTCGATCCCGGCGAATACGCCTCTGATGACGGAGTTGGAGGCGCACTTCGCCCGGTTCAACCCGCGTGCCCAGCGTGCACCCGCGCGCGGGGCGCTGGAGCAGTTGATGCGGCTCGCCGGGGCGACGGGATCCCTGCAGGTCGAAGCTTTCACGCAGCAACTGTCGCTCGATCCCCAGGCTTTGGAGGGCATCGTGCGGTCGTACTCGTTCGCCGGCCCTGCGCTGGGAGAGTCAGCGCTGCGCGAGCTGCTGGAGGCGGTCGCACGCACGTTGGAACGGCACGGTGACGCGCAGTGGACCCGCGTGTTGCGGCTGACCTGGGGGACGGTCCAGCACTCGGGTTAGGCGAGCTTCAGGCGGGGAGCGCACACTCGGGGCGATCGTTCGCCGGCGAGTTCACCAGCGTCGACACGGGGAAGGCCTCGAGCCGTTCGCCCTCCCACGGAACCAGCAGCGGCGCGAGCTGGCTCGCTTCGCGTGCGTCGGGCGAGAGCCACTCTTCGACGCGCTCCGGAGGAAGGATCACCGGCATCCGGTCGTGGTACTGCGCCATGAACGGGTTGGGCGCGGTCGTGAGGATGGTGCAGGTCGGGATGACCACGCCGTGCTCGTCGCGCCAGGTCTCCCAGAGCCCGGCGATCATGAACGGCTTCTGGGATTCGAAGCGGATGTGGATGGGCGTCTTGCGCTTCCCGTCCGCGCGCCACTCGTAGAACCCGTCCGCGAGAATGACGCAGCGGCGCTTCTTGAGCGCGTTCCGGAAGCTGGGCTTCTCCGCGACGGTCTCGGCCCGCGCGTTGATCATCCGGTTGCCGATGGCGGGGTCCTTCGCCCATGAGGGGACCAGACCCCACTTGAAGAACTCGAGCTTCCGCTGACCGTTGTTGGTGACGACGGCGATGCGCTGCGAGGGAGAGATGTTGTACCGGGCGTGAAGCTCCGTCTCCACCAGAACCCCGAGCTCCTCCTGGAGCTGTGCTGGTGGCGTCTTCAGGGTAATCCGTCCGCACATGGCCGACTCAGTGTGCCCCGAACTCCGCGGGCTCGCCATCCAGGGTGAGCCTGCTCGCCTGCTCACTTCAGCGTGACGCGTGCTCCCGTCTGGGTGGTGACGACCTTCGCCGCCGCACGATCGAGATCCAGCACGAGGCGGGTTCCGCCCTCGCGCGCGCCGACCCGGACGCTCTTCACCTCGGGGAGGTCGGCATCGCGGTGGAGGCTCGCCCGAGGTGCCGAACCGACGACGTCGAACACGAGGCGGGACGGCGAGCTCAGCGCGAACGCACGCTCGATGCGCGCGCCCGGTGCCAGCGTCAGCGATACCTGAAGCGTTCGTCCGTCACGGCTGGCCTGGATGCGTCTGATGGCGCCGTCGCCCAGCGACAGCGTCTCCGCGGGGGCAGGTGGGGGCGCGACCTTCCGAGGCGCAACGGGCAGCTCCTTCTTCGGAGCCGGCGTGGCGACGGCCTCCGAGGTCGTCTCGACCGGGATGGCGG
>JBAWAM010000660.1:0-26997 GCA_049589315.1 Myxococcaceae bacterium | reverse complement strand
GACGGGCATCTCCCAGCCCGCGAAGTCCACCATGCGACCGTTCAGCTTCAGGTGTTCTTCATAGAGAGGGGTACGCCGCGCCATCTTGATGCTCCTCTGGGAAAAAGCGCGCGGACTATAGCGGGCGGATCCTCGCAAGCAAGGACGGACCTGGCGCACCCGCTATACTGCTCATCGACTCATGAAGATCCGCAACCGACTCAACCCGTCGAATCCCTGTTTCTCCTTCGAGTTCTTCCCGCCGAAGACCGAGGAGGGCGTGCAGAACCTTCTCCTGACAATGGAGGACCTCGCCACGCTCGAGCCCGGCTTCGTCTCGGTGACCTGGGGGGCCGGTGGGAGCACCCAGGCTCGCACCGTAGACCTCGTCACGAGGATGAAGGCGAGCACCGGCATCGAGGCGATGGCGCACCTGACCTGCATCGGCCATGATCCTACAGAGCTGACGGCGATCCTCGACCGCCTCGCCGAAGCGAGGATCGAGAACGTCCTCGTGCTTCGCGGCGATCCACCGGCGGGGCAGCCGACGTTCGAGCCTGTGCCCGGAGGGTTTCGCTACGCGCGCGAGCTCGTCGCGTTCATCCGGGAGAACGACTACCCGTTCTGCCTGGGCGGCGCGGGGTACCCCGAAGGCCACGTCGAGACGCACTCGCGCGAGGAAGATCTCCTCCATCTCAAGGCGAAGGTCGACGCAGGCCTCGACTTCGTGATCACCCAGCTCTTCTTCGACAACGCCTTCTATTTCGATTTCGTGGAGCGGGCGCGGAGAGTCGGAATCAACGTGCCGATCGTCCCCGGCATCATGCCGATCACCAACTACGAGCAAGTCCACCGGTTCGTGCGCCTGTGCGGCGCGACCGTGCCCATGCGCCTCTCACTCGCGTTGGACCGGGTGAAGGAGGATCCGAACGCGGTGATGCAGCTCGGGGTGGCGCACGCGACCGTGCAGTGCATGGAGCTGCTTCAGCGAGGCGTACCGGGGATCCACTTCTACACGCTCAACAAGTCCCCGGCGACGCGGATGATCGTCAGCGCGCTGCGCGGCCGGATAGGCTGACCGCCGCGCAGGGCGCTCGAGAAGCGTCTTAGAGGATGACCACGCCGGCATCGACCGGCTCGGGGGCCGGCTCGGGGGCCGGCTCCTCGGTCCCCGCGTCCACAGACACATCCGGCGTGCCCGAGTCGACGGCGACTTCCTCTCCGTCACACGGCCCTTCGGAGTCCGGGTGGTTCTTGAGGTGCGCCTTCACCGCGGGCTTGCCCACGCAGATCGTGTGCGCGTTGGCAGGGTTGCCCGGCGGGACGTGGCAGACGAGCGCCTTCTCGGCGGGGCACGCGTAGACGGTTCCGCCATCCTCGGTGGTCGAAGTCAGGGGCTGCGACTCCGTCCCCGTGAGGTTCAGCGTCGAATCCTCTTCCTGAGCACCGCAACCGACCCACAGCAGCGCGCCCAGCACCACCGGCAATCCCACACGTACGAGGCTCATGGTCCCATCTCCTGTTGCGAGGTGGACATATTGCAGCAACCGCCGTGCCGTCGTCCAACCCACTGATCTCACAGGCAGGGGGCGCGGGATCTGGACACGCGCACACCAGGCCCGTGTCGCAAAACAAGACGAGCAGGCGATGGAGTCAGGGCGCCTCGAACTTGTCGACTGGAACGCCGAAGGCAGCGAGGAGCGAGGCCGCGGTGGCCTCACGCGTAGGCGCCGAAACCGACTTGTCGAACTTCGACTGGAGGAAGGTCGCGAAGACGTCGCCGCGAGCGAGCGCCTCGAGGTGCGACTGCTCGAGCTGCTCGTGCTCGTCCTCGAGCCCGGTCGCGCTGAGCACCAGGTTCGTCAGCTCCTGGCGCACGAAGTCCTGGGTGAGCGTCTCGGCGAACCCGGTGATCTGCGAGGACACCCAGTTGGCGACGGGCTTCGCCAGCGCCGAGCTCGCGACCTTCGCGGCCACGTTGCCAAGGAGCCCCTTCGCCTGATCGAGCAGCGAATTGATGAAGAGCCCCGCCGTTCCACCGGTGAAGTAGGTCACCGCCGCCACGATCGCGAGGCTGGCGACGTCCTTGAGGAGCGTCTTCATGATCTCGCCGAAGCCCTTCCCCTGCGCGATCCCACTCACGACGTTCGCAGCGAGGCCGGCCACCTTGCCGACGGTGCCGCCGACGATGCTGGAGACCAGTTGAGCCGGATTGAAGTTCTTCGCGATCGAGTTGAGGACACTCAAGATGGGCGCTCCGGTAGGGTGGTGACCCCCTATTTTCCGGGATGCTCCAACGCAAGTTGCGTCCCCGCCATGAAAGCGCGACGCACCTGTGCGATGCGCAACCACATTTTCCCATTGACGAAGTGTCGGTGTCCGTGGTCTTCCGCTGCACAGTTTTGTTGCACCGCACCATCGCAACAAGACCTAACGCGAAGGGGGAATCCATGTTCGAGGCATTCGGTACACGTCACGCGGTCCTGGGCCTGGTTGCGGCCATCACGCTGTTCGGCTGCGGAGGCGCCGAAGAGAGCGCGGAGCTGTCTCCTGAGGAGACGCTGGGGACCTCCGAGTCCGAGCTGTTCGGCCTCTGGGAGGAGCCGACCAGCATCAAGGGTCTCCCGGGGAGCTTCTACCGTTATTCGTGGTTGACGCCCTCGGAGGAGATCATCTCGTTCACTCTCACCGGCACCTTCGAGAGTGAAACCTACGGCGGAACGTACACTCGCAAGGTCAAGCGGACCTGCCGGGAGTTGGGCTGCGACACGGAGACCGGCAACTTCCGCGCGATCCCGATCAACCCGGCAATCGGAGCGGCGGCGATCGCATTCATGGATGAGGACGATCAGACCCGGGACATCTACAGGATCGTCAGCATCCGCCGGAACGACTTCACCGGGAATCTCCTGAGCCTGAAGCTGGCGAAGTGGAACGACGACAACACGTTCGGGACGGAGTTCACCGTCAACCGCATCGGCTACTGAGCCGTTACGCGACCCGCTCGTTCCCCGACGGGAACGGCGGGTCGAACAGGCAGGGATCCTGGGCCCGGCTGCGGAAGAGCTCCACGATGAAGTTCATGCGTTGGGCGTAGTTGCTCCAGTCGTCGGTCCCGGATCCCTGCAGCGTTTCTGGCGCGCTGTCGAACCGCGCGATGAGCGCTCTCAGGTCCGGGTCCTTCAAGTCCTGGAGGTCCGGCGGATAGGCCTCGCCGAGACCAGGCGGGTTGGACAGATCGTCTCCGAGCTGCAGCACCTCCCGTGGCGTGCGATACCGCCCCCAGACCTCGGTTGCGACGCGGTGAAACACCGCCGAGGCATGGCCGGTCAGCGCGTCGATCGCGCGCGTCCGCCAGAGCCGCCACCGGAACAATGCACCGAGCGCACAGGGCAGACCGGCCCTCACCAGGTGCAGCGTGCCAGCGATCGCCTCGCGAAACACCGGCTCCGGCGCAGCGAAGACCTGCTCCAGGAAGGGCTGCACCAGACGTTGCTCATGCGCCCCGATGTGGGCGTTGCCCAGGAGCATCAACTCCGCTTTCGATTTCCGATCCACCTGTTGCATCGCTCGGGCGTACGCGGCGAAGGCGTCGCGCAGAGAAGCCTGCTCAGGCGTGAACTGCGCCAGGTATGACTCGAAGGCAGCCGGGATCGCGTGGGTCGGGCCGGTGAAGATGCGGACGAACCGGGCGAAAACGGTGCCGATGTCCCTGAAGATGGCCTGGTTTCCGCCCGCCATCGCGAACACGATCCTGGATCGGACCCCATTCGAGCTCAACAGGATCCCGGGAATGCCCGGCAGCGGCGGCAGCCCCAGGCGAATCAAGCTCTCGTTCAACCGCGCCTGATCCCGAGCCAACTCCGGAACCGCGTCCAGCGCTCGGTCCAGCACCGCCGGAAGCTCCTCTCCGCGAATGGTGCGCCCCGCCTCCTGTGAAGCCCAGACGCCGAAGGTGGTCCAGTTGGCGTTCTCGGTTCCGAGCAACTGCGCCCCCGCCTGGGACAACCGGTAGTAGCCGTCGGTGATGGCCTCGTTGCGCTGGACGGGATCGGAGATCCCCGCGATGCGCAGCACCTCTTCCTCAGTCGGACAGGACACCGGCTCCTCCAGATGCAGCTCGGGCGCTTCATGCCGCAATGCACACCGGGACGCCAATTTGTGCGCAGCCGACTCGACCGGATTCGAACGGCGCCGAGCAGTCGCCCTTCGCGTACGCTGCCGACCTCGGGGGGCACTCGACACATGCACAGACGGAAGGTCCTGAAGGTTGCGGCGCTTCTCGCGCTGGCTCCAACGATCGCCTGCGTCGCTGCGCGCCCGGTCGTTCGAGATGACGCCGGGTCAGCCGAGGTCGTCGTGGTAGGCGCAGGGTTGACCGGACTCGTCGCCGCGTACGAGCTGACGAAAGCAGGCGTCAATGTCCTCGTCCTGGAGCAGGACGAGCGCATCGGCGGGCGCGTCCAGACGGTGGAGTGGCCGTCGGGCGCCCGCGCCGAAGCGCACATGGAGGAGTTCTGGGAGCGCAGCCCCGCGGTGCCGCTCCTCTCGGAGTTGGGCCTGATCGCCATCGAGCGAGACGGCGACGCAGCGCACTCGAGCGTGCGGATCGCGGGGAGGATCCATCCGTACACGGGTGACGGTGAGCGGGATGCGTATCTGGGTGGCGTCTTCACTTCGCAGGAGCGGGACGCGTTTCTTCGCTTCAATGCCACCGCCCGAAGCGCCTGGGAGCGACTCGCGTCGACGCACCACGCGGGATTGCCGCTCGATCCGTCGCTCGAGCCGCTGATGCAGGTCACGTTCAAGGACTGGGTGCTGTCCCAGAATCTTCCGCACAACGTCTCGGAGTGGATCCGCGTCACGGTCGAGCCGGAGATCGCCGTGGAGTGGGATCGCATCAGCGCGCTGGACGGGATCGACGAGTTCCGGATCTTCCTCGATGGCGCGGAGAGGTTCGGCGAGCGGAACTACCACGTGCCCGGCGGAAACGCCCGGTTCGTCGCGGCGCTGGTCGAGCGGATCGGACGCGAGAACATCGTGACCTCCGCTCGGGTGACCGCGATCAGCCAGGACGCGGACGGCGTCACCGTTCGGCTCCTGCACCAGCAGCAGCGCTTCCAGACCCTCCGAGCACAGGCGGTCATCGTCACCCCTCCCCTCTTCGCGCTGAACCGGATCCAGTTCCTTCCCCGCCTGCCGGAGGAAGTTCAGACCGGGATCAGGACGGCTCGGTTCGGCTCGTACGTGAAGGTGCTGATCGGGATCTCGCGCGCCGGGCTCGAGCTGACGAAGGTGGACGGGAAAGAGACGCTGGTGCTCCTCTCGGACAGCCCTGCCGGTAGCATCTACGACTCCACCACGTATGGGTTGCCCGAAGACGCGAACGGGATGGTCACCTTGCTCATCCACGGCGAGCAGGCGAAGGCGTACTGCGCGTTGAGCGCGGACGAGGTGCGCGAGTCCACGTTCTCGGCGCTCGATGCGCTGTTCCCCGGAATCCGCCCTCACCTCAAGGATGCGGAGGTGTTCACGTACCCTCAGGCAGTCGCGTATTGGCCGGTAGCGGAGGGCCGAAGCCGCTTCGATGCCACTGCCGCCGCGCTTCGCCGACCGATCGGCCGGATGCTCATCGGCGGCGACACGACCGAGAACAGCCACTCCGAGGGTGCAGTCATCGCCGGGCAGCGCATGGCCGTACAGGCACTGAAGCTGCTGCGCGGCGCGGCATCAGAAGACGCGGAGAAACTGCCTGGGCGCCTTCTTCTTCCGTAGGCACTTCGTGTCGGCGCTCATGTAGCAGGTCGAGAACGCCAGGCGCCGACCTCCCTCCCGCCCTCGTCCGGAGCGATGCCACACGTGGTTGTGGACGAGGAGGGCCTCGCCCGCCTTGACCGGAAGCGGGACGAGTTGCCGCTCGACGTCCTCGCGGGCGACCTGGTCGGGCGGAACGACTCCGCCCAGCGCCGTGGCCAGGCCCCGCTTGTGCGTACCGGGCAGCACCTCGAGGCACCCTCCCCCTTCGGGCGCGTCGTCGAGCGCGGTCCAGATCTGCAACTCTGGTTCCTTCGACAGCCCCCACAGGCGGCCGCCATCCTGGTGCCACGGAAGATCGCTGCCGCCGCCCTCGCCCTTGTTGAAGAGGATGGCTCGGTAGATCACCACTGGCCCTTGAATCCGTGCGTACGCGATGCGCTCGAACAAGGGGTTCTCGAGCCAGGACCGGAACCGCTCGTCGAGCTCCAGTTTCTCGAGCTTGCGATAGCGCAGCGACGGCCCCTGCCATCCGAGTCCGAGGGGCGCATCCTCGTAGCGGCCGGTGGTCGCATCGAGCTGGAAGAACATGCCCGGATAGGCCACCCGGCCCAGCATCAGATCCTCTGCGCGTTCCTGCAGGAGGCGAAGCCCCTCGTCCGAGAGCACCCGGCCCAGGCGCGCATAGCCGTGCTCGGCGTAGTGCGCGAGCGGCTCCGTCAGGTCCATGGACGCGGCCTCTGGCAGGAGCATCGTCATCTCGCGTAGCTCACGTCCGTGCCGGTGAACGCGCGGTGGAGTTCGTCGATGCGGGCGAGCAACTCGGGAGTCAGCGTCACCGAGGTGCCGTCCAGCGCCGCGTCGAGATGCTCGACCGTGCCCGGCCCCGCGAGGACCGACGTCACCCCGTTGGCCCGTCGCGCCGCGATCCACGCATAGGCCAGCGTGCACAGCGACATCCCTGCGTCACGCGCGAGCTCCGAGTACCGGCTTGCCTGCTGCAACAACGCATCTGTCCAGTAGCGGCCGCGATACAGCTTGTTCTTCTCGAATCTCGAGCCGACCGGGATCGCATCTCCCGGCTTCACCGCCCGCGCCAGGAGCCCGCCGGCCAGCGGGTTGTAGACGGTCGTGTGAAGCGGATGGGCCCGGGTGAACGCGAGGTATTCGAGGTCGAGCTGTCGCACGAGCAGGTTGTAGAGCACCTGCGACATCGCCGGTCGGGGCATCCCGCGCGCATCGCAGAGATGATTCAACTCCGCGATCTGCCAGGCGGCGAAGTTCGACACACCGAACGCGCGTGCCTTGCCTGCGGCGATAATCTCCTGCACCGCGTCCAGCGTCTCCTCCAGCGGCGTCGACGGATCCGGCGCGTGCAGGTAGTAGACGTCGACGTACTCCATCCCGAGGAGGCGCAGGCTCTCGTCCAGGGCGGCGCGCACCACTGGAGCGGAGAGCCCTTCCGGCTTTCCGCGATTGCGCCTCTTGAGGCCGACCTTGGTGGCCACCCCGACGGCTTCGCGCCGGATGCCGGCGTCTCGGAGCGCCTCGCCCAGGATCTCCTCGGACGCGCCATCTCCGTAGACGTTCGCCGTATCGAAGAAGGTGACGCCGCGTTCGAGCGCGTGATGAACGATCCGGGCGGCCTCCTCTTTCGAGGTACGTCCGCCGAAGTTCATGGTTCCGAGGGTTACGAAGATCGTGGGCAACACGGACTCCAATGTACCTGCTTCTCCAGGCCCCGGGTTACACCGCTGCCCAGGATGAAAGAGCTCCATCGCGTGCTTGGACTGCTGCTGCTGATTCCCTTCCTCCTCTGGACGGCGACGGGGCTCCTGTTCCTCCTCAAGCCGGGATGGGCCAGCGCGTATGAGATGCTCGACGCGTTCGACCCATCCCCGCTGGACCTCGGTGCGGTCCTCGCGCCCGGCGATGCGCTTCGCCAGGCAGGAGTGGCAGAGCCCCTGCAACGGTTGGAGCTGGGCCAGACGGCGCTCGGGCCCCTGTACCGCGTTCGGCTCCGCGAAGAGGGCGGAGCTGCCCGCCTCATCGATGCTCGGAGCGGACGCATTGTCTCGCCGCTCACTGAGGAACAGGCGCGAGCCATTGCGGCGGGGGCGGCATCCAGGGCGAACGCGCGGGAGCGATACGGTGCCGTGGTCGAGTCGAACGGGGTCGAAGACGCTGTGGACGTGCGCTTCGCGGGCGGCGCGATCGTGACCGTTGGCCGAAACGATCTGAACGTGAGTCAGCGAGGTCTGGATACGAATCGAATCGATGCGCTCTACCGAATCCACTACCTGCAGTGGACAGGTCACCCATCGGTCGATCGTGCTTTGGCAATCGTCGCGATTGGAGGGACCTGGGTGCTCGCGATCCTTGGCGGCATCCTGTTCCTCGGCCCACGCCCGCGTGGGTCGGCTGTGCGCTGACGAAGCGCCATCGGCGTCACCACTCAGATCCGCAGGCCCGCGAAAAACAACACGCCGACGCCCGTGACGGACCAGGAGGCCTCTTCCTCTCGCGGCGCGTACTCCCCGGCAGTCAGCGCGTAGGTGCCCTGGCCGTAGCGCGCTCGCGCCTCGCCTCCGAAGAAGAGCGACTCAGTGAAGAAGAACTTCGCCCCCATCCCGCCGCCGACCACGAACGACCTGTCTCGCAGTTGGGCGACCGTCCCGGCACCGGGGTCTTCGATCTCGAGCCCGACCCAGATGGGCCCGCCAAACGCCAGGGCATACAGATCCACTTCGTCCCGTCGCTTCCCCGGGACCTCGAAGTGGTAGCCAACGCGGGCCAGGGGAGCGAACCGGTTCGCGCGGTAGTTCATCCCGTTGAGGAACTTCAAACCGAGGCAGTAGGAGATGCACAGGCCCCAGCTGACCTCGGCGCCCAGCGCCAGCGTGCCAGGGCCCACGCGCACCGCCCCGACATCGACTGCCACGCCGAGCTCCACGAACAGCAGCAAGGTGTCGGTGCTCAGGTTCGCCCGGACATCGAGGTCTCCGGGCATGAGCCGCTTGCTGGCCGGATGCTCCTCGCCGCCTGCGAGCGCGGGGAAGGCGACAGCGAGGGCGAGGACGAGCGCAGAAGGGCTTCGAAACACTTTACTCCAGCGGGAGCGTCTGGGCGCGCGCCTCGACCAACACGTCGGGCTCGCCGTACACGGTCACAGGTTCGAATTCGACAGCGCGAACCAGGGCTTCGACACGCTCAGCCTCCGCGTTCGCCTCCACCATCCCGTAACTGCGCTTCTGACCACACGCGAAGATGGGCGCCGCGACCACCGAGACCACGACGCACATCGAAATCAGCCGCCTCATCACTCGAACCTCCAGTTGAGAGAGACGGCGGCTGTCTATCCGTCGTTCACGTCGTAGGGTCGTGAACAGGGAGGAGCGTTTGCGCGACGGCCTTGTTGCGCATACCGCTCCCTACTTCGCCGCAGCTTTCGCTGCTTCCAGCGTGTTCCGCATCAGCTGGGCAATCGTCATGGGTCCCACGCCGCCAGGAACCGGGGTGATCCAGGAGGCGCGCT
Source organism: Myxococcaceae bacterium (assembly GCA_049589315.1). Lineage (GTDB taxonomy): Bacteria > Myxococcota > Myxococcia > Myxococcales > Myxococcaceae > JBAWAM01. Next base: position 17,729 of record JBAWAM010000660.1, on the reverse strand, counting down.
CGGCCGCTGCCTTGAACTCCACGTCGCCGCACAGCTTGCCTGCGTCGTCGCGGTTCATGCCGACGTCGATCACCACTGCGCCCGGCTTGATCCACTCGCCCTTGATCAGTCCGGCCACGCCCACCGCGGCCACCACGATGTCGGCGTCCGCGAGCTCTTTCCTGAGGTCGCTCTTGCGGTGGCAGATCGTCACGGTCGCGTCGGCCTGGAGCAGCATCATCGCCTGCGGCTTGCCGACGATGTTGCTGCGCCCCACCACCACCGCTCGCTTGCCGGAGACGGTCGTCCCGGTCTCCTGGATCAGCCGCATCACACCGGACGGCGTGCACGGGCGGAGTCCGGGGCGCCCGATGAACAGGTTCCCTGCGTTGATCGGATGGAACCCGTCCACATCCTTGGCCGGGTTGATCGACGCGAGGATCGCGTCCGCGTCGACCTGCTTGGGGAGCGGGAGCTGCACCAGGATCCCGTGCACCGACGGGTCCTCGTTCAGCGCGAGCACGCGATCGAGGACCTCCTGGTGCGACGACGTCGCGGGCAGGTGGATCTCGATCCCGTTGAAGCCGACCTCTTCGGCCGCCTTCTTCTTCCCGCCGACGTAGACCCTGGATGCGGGATCGTCGCCTACCCGCACCACGGTCAATCCGGGCGTGATGCCCTTCTCGGCCTTGAGCTGCTTCGTCTCTTCCGCGACCTCGGCGCGAACCTTCGCCGCTATCGCCTTTCCGTCGATGATCTGGGCTGCCATGGCGGCGCGGACCTTATGCCAAACTGCCGGCGGCGCTTCGGGAAAGTCGGGCCACCGTGTACGGAAAATTGTTGGGAGCCATCATCGGAGGAATGGTCGGTCTGACGGTCGACGGCTGGATCGCCGCCGCGGTGTTCGCGCTGATCGGCGCGTTCGTCGGGAGCCGCTTCGACCGACTGTACGCGCCACCCGACGAGCTCGAGGCCGGGCTGGAGCCCCCGACCGCCGCCGACATCCACGCACAGGTCCGCGCCCACTTCGCCCGACACGTCTGCGCCCTGTTCGCAGAGGTGGCGAGGGCCGACGGCGACGTGGTCCGCGACGAGGTCAGGGTCGTTCGCGTCTTCTTCCAGCAGGATCTGCGCTTCTCGCCGGATGAGCTGGAGAACGTTCGCGTCTCGCTCAAGGACGCGCTGGCCCACCCACCCGATCTCGGGCGCTCCATCGCCGAGTGCCGGGCGGAGCTCGGGCCCTCTGAGCGCCTGCTGTTACTCGACGCTCTCTACGAGCTCGCCCTGGTGGACGGGAGTCTTCACCGGCTCGAGGGTGAGGCGATCAAGCGGATCTCCGAGGCCCTCGGCGTCCCCGAGTCGGACCGGAGGGCGATCGCAGCGATCCACGTCGGCGCCCACGCCAGCGCCTATGACGTGCTGGGCGTCCCACCCGACATTTCAGATGACGAACTTCGGCGCGCGTACCGGCGTCTCGCGGCGGAACATCACCCTGACCGGGTCGCCCATCTGGGTGAAGGCGCAGTCGAGATCGCCACCCGCCGCTTCCGGGAGATCAACGAGGCCTGGGAGCAGGTCCGCAAGCTCCGGGGGCTCTGAGGTAGCCCCTCGACTCCCACCGGGAGTTATGGCTATCACTGTACATGGCTCGCGAGCTCGTCGATCTCCATATCCACGTCGGCGGCGCTGTGGCGCCCCACGTCCTCTGGTCCATCGCGCATCAGCAGGGATTCAAGCTCCCGGTGAAGAACTACTTCGAGTTCGTGGAGCTGATCACCGCCCGTCCGGACAAGGTGAAGAACCTCGAGGACTACCTGAAGATCATGCACACCTGGACGGAGAAGATTCAGAGCTCTCCCATGGCGATCGAGCGCTCCGTCTACGAGGTGATCGGGAAGGAATATCGAGGCAGCCGCGTCTCGCACATCGAGCTGCGCTTCAACCCGATGAAGCGCAACCTCAACTCCGAGCTCGACCTGGATCACATCATCCATGCGGCGCTGCGCGGGATGGAGCGGGCGGTGCTCGAGTACGGCGTGAAGGCCGGCCTGATCTTCTGCCTCGCCCGCGAGTTCGACCACAAGCTCAACTCGATCATCCTGGAGAAGGCGATCAAGTACCGGTACCGGGGCGTGGTGGGGATCGATCTCGCGGGGCACGAGAAGAACGCGCTGGAGCTCCAGCCGGACGTGGTGCCCCAGTACAAGGATCTGTTCGAGCGCGCCCGGAAGGCCGGCCTCAAGGCGACGGTCCACACGGGCGAGACCCGGGGCACCGGCGCCGAGGGCGTCATCGCGGTCGTCGAGCACCTCAAGCCGCAGCGCATCGGGCACGGCATCCGCGCCGCCTACGACGAAGCGGCGATGAAGCTCCTCAAGGAGCGCGACGTCGTCCTCGAGATCTGCCCGACCTCGAACCTGCACACGCAGGCCGTCGACGGCATCGCCGAGCTCAACCACATCATCCGGACGTTCTGGGATCGCGGCGTGAAGATCACCATCAACACCGACGGCCCCTACCTCCTCGACACGGACATGCGCACCGAGGTCGAGCTGCTCGAGCGCAATGGCATCCTCACGCCGGAGCAGATCGACCAGACGATGGCGTGGGCCCGGCAGTACTCGTTCATCCCGTCCCAGAGCTAGCCCCAGGCCATGTATCGACTGTTGCGCGCGATCCTCTTCCTGTTCCCCGCCGAGACTGCGCATCACCTCGGGATCTTCGCGCTCGGTCTGCTGGGGCGCTTCGTCGGGCTCTGCCGCAGCCTCCGCGCGCGCTCTCTTCGCGGCCTGGACGGCGTGGACCTGCGCGTGAAGCTCGGGGCGCTCGAGTTGGAGCATCCGATCGGGCTCGCCGCTGGGCTGGACAAGGACGCGGTGGCGGTCCAGGGCCTCTTCGCGGTCGGGTTCTCCGCGGTCGAGATCGGGACGATCACGCCGCGCCCCCAGCCGGGCAACCCGAAGCCACGGCTGTTCCGCCTCCCCCAGCAACAGGCGCTGATCAACCGGATGGGGTTCAACAACCACGGCGCACGGGCGGCCCAGCTCCAGCTCAGGGACCTCACCTGGCGGCCCGGCCCCGTCGGCGCGAACATCGGCAAGAACAAGGACACGCCGCTCGAGAACGCCACCGACGACTACCTCCAGTGCGTCGACCAGCTCGCTCTCTTCTCCGACTACGTGGTGATCAACGCGAGCTCGCCGAACACGCCCGGACTCCGACAGCTCCAGGAGCCGGACGCGCTCGCGTCCCTGCTCGGCGCGGTGCGGGCACGGATGAACGAGGTCGCGCGCGGCAAGCCGCTGTTCCTGAAGATTGCGCCGGATCTCGGCCCGGAGGCGGTGGACGGGATCGTCGACGTGGCCATGGCCGCGCGCGTGGACGGAATCATCGCGACGAACACGACCATCACGCGCCCCGTTGACCACCCGCTCGCGCAGGAGGCAGGCGGACTGTCCGGACGGCCGGTGCGCGAGCTCGCCACTGCGGTCATCTCACGCGCCTATGCCCGCTCCGAGGGGCGCCTGCCCATCATCGGCGTGGGCGGTATCTTCGACGCGCAGGACGCCTACGCGAAGATCCGCGCGGGCGCTTCGGCAGTCCAGCTCTACACGGGCTTCATCTACGAGGGCCCCGGGGCTGTCGGTCGGATGCTTCGGGAGCTCGTTGCGCTGCTTCGCCGGGATGGATTCAGCTCCGTTTCCGAAGCTGTCGGCGCAGACCATCTGCGCAGGTAGACTGCGCAGCATGGCCAATCCAACGGTGATCCTGGCGGTGCTCGCCGGACTCGTATTTCTCGGCATGGCGCTCGAGGAGGTGTTCCGTCGCACGGGCATTCCCGACGTCCTGATCCTGCTCCTCCTCGGGCTGGCGGCCTCCGTCTCCGGCGTCATCGATGTAAGCAAGCTCGCCGGGATCGATCGTGTGTTCACCACCTGCGCCCTGGTGCTGATCCTGTTCGAAGGCGCGGTCAGGCTCCGGCTCAAGGACCTCACCTCGGCCATGGGCGGCGCCACGGCGCTCACGCTGATCGGGTTTTTCGCCACCGCCGCCGTGATCGGCCTGCTCGGGATGACGCTGTTCCAGATGCGTCCGCTCGCGGCCCTGGCCCTGGGCTGCATCCTCGGCGGCACCTCCTCTGCCGTGGTCATCCCCATGGTGCAGACGCTGAAGATGAATCAGGACACGCGCATCGTGCTCACGCTGGAGTCGGCGCTGACCGACGTGCTCTGCATCGTCTTCACGCTCGCGCTGACCGCCGCGCTGACCGCAGGCGAGCTCAGCTGGTCCACCATAGGGCTGGACCTCGCCTACGGCTTCATCGTCGCGCTGGTGATCGGGGCGCTCTCCGGCTTCGCCTGGGCTGTGTGGATGCGCACCCTCCGCAAGAAGCGGCCCAGCATGCTCTTCGTTGCGGCGGCGGTGTTCCTCGTCTACGCGCTGGCGGAAGCGCTCGGGACCTTCGGCGCGATCGCCTGCCTTGCCTTCGGCGTGGTCCTCGGGAACGCCGAGTCCCTGATGAAGAGCCGTCCCTATGCGGACGAGCTCGGTATCTACGAGGGCGAGCGCTTCTTCCTCAGCGAAGTCGCCTTCCTTCTGAAGGTGTTCTTCTTCGTGTACCTCGGTGCGTCACTCCAGCTCACCGGCTACGAGCCCATCGTCTTCGGTGGCCTCACCACGCTCGCCATCTTCGCCATCCGCCCGTTCGCGGTGCGACTCAGCATGCGCCCGAAGACGACGCCGGCACGCGACGCGAAGATTGCCTCGGTCCTGGCGCCCAAGGGCCTGGCTGCCGCCGTGCTCGCCACGGTCCCCCTGCAGGCCGGGGTGGCTGAGGGCAAGCTGATCGAGGCGGTCACCTTCGGCGTCGTCTTCTTCAGCATCATCGCCGCCTCGGCGCTGACGATCTTCGTGGACCGCAGCTTCATCTCCAATGCGTACATGAAGCTGTTCAGCCGCTATGCAGGGCCGGTCGACGGCGGCGGGGTCGTGTCGATCGGCGAGCACGCTGTTCAGGCTCCGGAGTCCGAGCCCGCGGCCGAGTCACGGAGCGCCTGAGAACAGTGGCCGCCAGGTCCGACCTGCCGCAGCTTCACGCGCGCGCAGCGACGCGCCGGTAGAGCTGGTCGTGACGCTCGCACAGGTGCGACAGGGTCAGCTCCTTCTCGACGAAGGCGCGGGCGCGGGCAGCCATGTGCCGGGCCTGCTCCGGGTCGTCGAGCATCCGGATGAACGCGTCGGCGAGTTGGGCGGGTCGGAACGCCTCCACCACGTAACCCCGCTCACCGTCGAGGATCAGGTCGGGGTTCCCTCCGACGCGTGTAACCACCATCGGCAGTCCTGCGGCCATGCCCTCGATGATCGAGTTGGACATGCCCTCCGAGCTCGAGCACAGCACCCCCAGGGTGGCGCGGACGAGCAACGCGGGGACGTCGGTGCGTTGGCCGAGGAAGTGCGTGCGATCCGCGACCCCGAGGTCCTGGGCCATGCGTTGGATTTCGGGACGGCGAGGCCCGTCCCCGACCAGCCACGCACGGAGCATGCGTCCGCCCTGCTTCAGGATGGCCAGCGCGGTCAGCAGGTCCTCCTGCCGCTTCACCGGGTGGGCGAGGTTCGCGACGTGTATGACCACGGGCGCGTCACCGATGTCGGGGACCGGCGCGCGCAGCCGCTCCCGGGCGCGCTGGTCGAACCGCGTCAGATCCAGCCCGTTGTGGATCACGGAGATCCTCTCGGGCGGGATCATCTCCTCCTTCACCAGCATCTGCCGGATCGCGTCGGCGTTGGCGATCACGTGGTTCGCGGCGCGGGTGCACGTGATGAGCGCCTGCCGTTGGACGGGCGTATGGAAGTGGGCCAGATCCAGCCGCCCCACCACGATCGGAACCTTCGCGAGCTGCGCCGCAGGAACGGCCAGCAGGGTCGTATAGAAATCGTGCGCATGGACCAGGCGAATCCGGTTCCTCCGCAACCACGTCGCGATCCGGGCGATCTGCACGAACGTATTGAGTTGTCCGACGGAGCCTTTGAGCGAGAACTCCGTAGCGAAGTGACCCAGCTGCCAGACCTGCTCGAGCAACGGTCCCGCGTCGTGCGTCACCGCCACGCGGATCTCGTAGTCGCGAGGGAGTCCCCGCAACAGCTCCACGACCTGCCCTTCGGTCCCACCGAGATGAAACGACCGGACGAACTCGACCATCCGCATTCCCGTCAGACCTCCCACGCCTGGCGTGCGAAGACTTCTGCCACGACCTCGGTCGAGCGCAGCCGTACGACGCGTTCTGCGCAGGCAGCCAACCCGAACAGGACGTACAGGTGCGCGGAGATCGTGTACCCGGAGAACAGGTTGCACACGAGGTAGCCGGTCACCGCCGCCGAGATTCCGTTCATCAGCCAGGCGTGCTCGGCGCTCTTCGTCGCGGTAAAGCCCGCGCCGGATGCCCCCCCGCTGAAGATCAAGAAGAAGAACAAGCCGATGAACCCGAGCTCGCCGACGACATCGAGATAGACGTTGTGGGCGACGAGGGCGGTAGGGGCCTCGAGCGGCGCATACAGGGGCCATGCGTACATGAACGCGCCCGCCCCCACTCCGAGCAGCGGGTTGTTCGCGCTCATCTCGCCGGCCGTCTCCCACGCGTACACACGGCCCATCGCCGACGCGTCCGCCTCGAAGTCGGCGACCGTCTCGTTGCGGGTCCAGAAGCTCGAGGGCGCGAAGAGCAGCAGGCAGAGGAACAGCAGCCCGGCGACGACGAGAGACTGAAGGCGTCGACTCTTTTCGAGGAAGATCCACATGGCCATGGCTGCGCACAGGCCGATGAACCCGCCGCGGGAGTGGCTGTAGACGATCGAGGTCACCGCCAGCGCGGCCGACACCCCTGCGCCGAGCCGCATCCACCACGGGTTCTTCTTCCGAAGCATGAACGACACGGCGATCGGGACGACCAGGCCGATGTCCATGGCCATGTGGTTCGGGTCCGCATAGACGCCAAGCCAGCGCGCGCGGTAGCCCTCCACGAGATCGATCCCGCTGTTGTAGACGTCGATCACGTGCCACGAGGTCACGATCGACGCGAGCACCATGGCGCCGGAGAAGATGATCAACCGCGCCGGCGTGGTGATCACGTTCACCATGGTCAGGTAGATCGCGACGAGCTTCAGGACCTCCTGCGAGTGGCCGCGGGTCACCTCGGGGGCCACCGACCAGTTCACCGACAGGAACGCGATCAGGCCGAACAGGATCAGCGAGAGGCCTCGGAGGCCATCGAAGAAGAACGGCTCACGCGAGCCGAGCTTCCGCACCAGCATCAGCCCCGCCGCCAGCACCGACGAGGTCAACGCCAGCCGCAACGGCGCCAACGCCGGTATCCACTCCGAGGGAATGGTGTACATGACCACCGCGAACGCGGTCAGCGCGCCGAACGCGACGCGATCGCGCGGCTTCTCTGCCGGCGTGGTGCCCGCCACCGCCATGCATCCTCCCCTGTCCAGGGAGAGGGGCGTAGCAGCAGGCGTGCCATGTGGGGGTGGCCCAACCGTCCGTCGTTTCGCGGGCTTGCCCCACGCGCGGAGGCGCAGGGCACTCGCCCCTGAAAAAGCTACGGGGTGGCGGTTGCGCGGATGGGAAGCACTTCACCCACGCTGGGTGCGACGGTTCCCTCCTGCAACCAGGTGGCCGCCAGCTCATCGCGGAGGTGCTCGAGCACCGAATCCACCGCGGCGATGGCCAGGGGGCGATTCAAGGGGTCCACGAGCTGGCCAAGCGCATCTCGCGCGCGATCGACCGCCGGGCCGCGGAACCGGGGCTCCTGCGCAGTGCCCTCGAACAGACGCTCGAGCAGCTCGGGGAGTCGCGTGTCGGGTAGGGGCTCTACGCGCGCTTCTCCGTCGAGCACGGCGTGCGCGACCGCGGCGGCCAACACCTTGTCGGGCCCCAGCAGTTCGATGGGCGCACCGAAGGCCGCGAGGCGCTGCTGCGCCGACGCCACGTCATTCCCAAGGAGTGCGCGGAACAGCGAGACCTGCGCGGCCGCGCGTTCGAGGGTGCGGCCGGCGTCTTCGAGCTCCCGGCGCGAACGGAACGGCACCGGCTCTGCCCCCTGGATTTTCAACGCGCGCAGGGGCCGCTTGCGGCGGAGCGCGGTGAGGGCGTCGGCTTCGCTCGACAGCGTCATCCACACCTCACCGATGCGCGCGAGCGGCTCCTTCGCCAGCCGGTCGGCGCGGAACTTGAGGCGCAGCGTCAGCGAGAAGCCGACCTGGAAGACGCGTTTGGTGGGGATGTCGCGGACCACCTCGGCAGCCAGCGACGGATCGCCGCGCGTGAGGTGCTCCAGCCCGAGGTTGATGTAGTCGCGTACCATCTCGGCCACCCGACGAACGGCATCGAGATCCCCCGGCTCGGCGGCCTCGGCGACGAGGGCGCGGTTCGACACGGCGCGGATCTCCGCGTCGAGGTTCTCCAGCTCGAGCTCCGTGAGCGTGCGCATCACCGCGCCGACGTAGTCGACCCGCCCCTCCGCGGGAGCGAGGCCGCTGAGGGCAGGCGCGGGCACCGGCCCCTGAACCTTGTCCGGATCGACCCAGCTGAAGAGGGCGAGCGCTTCTTCGAATGGCGGGAAGCCGAGGTCCTCCAGGCGCGCCGAGCGGAACCGGTAGGCGATCTCCTCCATCTCCGTGGGGACCTCCCAGCGGATGGCCTCCAGCAGCCGCCCCGCCTCGAACGCGTTCTGGCCGAAGAGGTCGTTGAGGATCTGGCGCAGCGCCGCGAGCTCCACGCCATCGACCGTGAACTCGATGAGGTACTTCCCTTCGGGCGACTCCATCGTCACGCCCGGCGGGTTCACGTCCGGGTCCTCCTCGAGATCGTGGAGGACCGTGAAGCTGCGGAGCATCAGCTCGACCAGCTCCAGGTCCAGCTTGTTCATCTTGGCGAGGAAATCCTCCGGTTCGTCTCCCCGCGCGGCGCGCAACCACGTCAGGACCTGGTGCGGATCCATCCCATCGCGCGTCCACGCCGCGAGGTCGACGAAGGTGCGGAACTGGGTGGGCGACGCGAGCTGGACGATGTCGGTGGTGTCGACCAGCCCGACGTCGAGGATGGCGTAATACAGCTCCTCCGCCGGCATCGAGCGGACGAGCACCTTCGAGTTCGAAGCGTCGATGAGTGCGTCCAGCTTCTCCTTCGGGGAGAGCCGGGCGAGCCTGCGATGAACCTCGAGCCGCTGAAGGGACTTGTCCTGACCGTCTTGCACGACGGCGGCTCTAGCCCTACGCGCCGGCGGCGTCTACCAGGATGTTCCAGACCTCGTCGACGCCGATTCGCTCGGTGGACGAGAACGGAATGATCGCCGCGAGCGGCAGGTCCAGCTCCTGCGACAATTCCAACAGCCGGGGCTTGCGCCGGGCCTTGTTCAGCCGGTCGATCTTGGTGGCCGCGACGAGCACCCGCGGCGCCCGCTCGGACAGCCACCCCAGCGTCTCCTGGTCCTCTGCAGTCGGACCGACCTCGGCGTCGATGATCGCCACCACCACGCGCAGCACGTCGCGTTCGGTGAGGTACGTCTCGATCATGCCCTGCCAGGCCTTCCGCTCGGTCTTGGAGACCTTCGCGAACCCGTAGCCGGGGAGATCCGCGAGCCGCACCACCGGCCGACGCTTCCCCTTCTCGAGCTGGATGTCAAAGAAGTTGAGGGCGCGGGTGCGGCCCGGCGTGTTGGAGACGCGCACCAGCTTCTTGCGGCCGGCGAGCGTGTTGATCATGGACGACTTGCCCACGTTGGAGCGGCCGACGAAGGCGATCTCCGGCGTCCCGCCTGAGGGATAGCCCTTCGGCTCCACCGCCGTGGTGAGGAACTGCGCATCGAGGACCTTGATCACCTTGAACCCACAGTCATTGCGGCCGCGTCAGCGACGGCCTGGCCCACGTCCGGGTGCTTCGCGTCGCTGCGCTTCTTCGGGGCGGGCGCCTTCTTCGGAGGAGGCGGAGGCGCTGCGCGGCGGGCGCGTTCGGCAGACCAGTGGTCGATGAGCTTGAGCTTGTCCCCGAACTCGAAGGCGTGGATCGACGGCGAGGACGCGTCGTGGCAGCTCCGGCACTGCTTCTCCGATGGGTCGATCAAGCCGACGAGCCGTGCGAGCTCCGGGTCCTTCATGACGTATTCGGGCGAGTAGTACTGACCGCCGCCGTGGCACGTCTCGCAGGTCACGCCCGCGACGCCCTGAACGCGGAGGTCCGGCGCGTGGCAGGACACGCACCGTGCGTCCTTCTTCTGCTGGGGCGAGAGCGTCTCGTACGCCCGGGCGTGCTTCGACGTCCGCCAGGCGGCGTAGGCCTCCGGGTGGCACGCCTTGCAGCTCTCTGCGCCCATGAAGTCGGCGGCAGCCACCGGGGTGGCGACCGCGAGCGAGCACAGGAGGAACCAGGTGGACGAAGTACGCATTCAGGCTCCGAACTAGCACTCCGGAACGTCGCGCGGCAACAACGGATCCGAGGGCCCGGATCCCGGCTGGCCGAGCTAGGATGCTTCCCGTCATGCGTCGAGTGGCCCAGGGCATCCTGCTGTTGCTGATCGCGTCCCCTGCGTGGGCGCGGACCTGGAGGGGGAGGTCGGCCTGCCAGCCCGCTCCCCAGCCCGAGGCGCCCTGCCCTCTGCGCCAGCGCACAGGCACGAAGCAGCTTTACTTGAACTCCCCCAGGCTCGGGTCGGCCATGTTCTCCCTCATTTTCCAGCCGGAGGCGACTCCGTGAAGGTGCTCGGCCTGACCGGTGGGATCGCCTCGGGGAAGAGCACCGTCTCCGCCATCCTGCGGGAACTGGGCGCGCACCTGATCGACGCGGACGTGGTCGCGCGCGAGGTCGTCGAACCCGGAGAGCCTGCCCTCGAGGAGATCGGCAGGCACTTCCCCGGCGTGCTCGGCCCCGATGGCCGGCTCGACCGGGCGAAGCTGGGCGAACGCATCTTCGGGAACGACGCCGAACGGAGGGCGCTCAACGCCATCACCCACCCGCGCATCCAGCAGCGCGTGCGGGAGAAGACCCTCGCGTTCGCCGAGCAGGGCGTGGACCTGGTGATCTACGACGCGCCGCTGCTAATCGAGAACCGCGTCCACGAGCACCTCGACGGGGTGATCCTCGTCGCCGCCCCCCGGGAGCTCCAGATCCAGCGACTGGCCGCGCGCAATGGGATGACGCGTGAGCAGGCGGAAGCCCGGATCGCGTCGCAGCTCCCGCTGGACGAGAAGCGTAGGCACGCGACGTGGGTGGTGGAGAATTCCGGCAGCCTCGAAGACACCCGAAGACAGGTCGAGGAGATCTGGACGCGACTGCACGCCAATCCGCCGCCAGAGGGGACCCGCTGATAGGGTGTCGTGCGTCATGAGCACCGCCCGCCGCGTCCTGATTGCCCTCCCCGACCGCGACTTCGATCCGACCGAGGTCGCCGTCCCGTGGCACCTGCTGCTCCACGCGGGACACGACGTGGTGTTCGCGGACGAGACCGGTGCCACGCCCGAAGCAGACCCGATCACCTTCGACGGGCCCATTCCGAAGAGCTTCCGGATCTCGCCCGACGCGGAGGAGATGTACCGGGCGCTCCAGCTGAGCCCCGCCTTCAAGGCCCCCCTCCGTTGGCAGGACATCGAGATCGATCGCTTCGACGCGCTGGTGCTGCCGGGTGGCCACGCGCCGGGGATGCGGCCGTATCTCGAGAGCCCTCTCCTCCGGGAGAAGCTCGCGGCGTTCTGGGAGACCGGACGGCCGGTGGCGGCGATCTGCCATGGCGTGCTGGCCCTGGCGCGGACGAAGGATGCGACCGGTCGGAGCGTGATCCATGCGAAGCGCACGACCGGCCTGCCGAAGTTCATGGAGCTCGCGGCCTACGCGATGACGTTCATGAAGGTCGGGCGGCATTACCGGACGTACGACGCGTTCGTGGAGGACGAGGTCACGGCGGTGCTCGACGATCCGGAGCAGTTCGAGCCGGGGCCGATCGCCCTCTCGCCCCGCCCCAGGCCCGAGAAGGGCTTCGTGGTGGAAGACGGCAACTACCTGTCCGCCCGCTACCCCGGCGATGCGTGGGCATTTGCCCAAAGGCTCATGGTGAAGCTCGATGCGCTTCCACCGCGGGAATCCGCGTAGGAGCAGCCATCCCGCGGTGCTGCTCCGACGCGCCGGCCCTAGCCATCACATCTCGGCGCGAGCCGGCCGGGCGCTCACAGGAGACTTGTAGGCCGAGCGACCGATACTCCGCGGCGGGCGTGCGGAAGTCCCTGTCGAGCGCCGCGCGGGCGGCTATGCTCACGACCACATGTCGCCCGGCACCTACTTCGTCACCGGATATCCCGGATTCATCGGCAAGCGCCTGGTCGAGCACATCGCCCGGAATGATCCGGACGGTCGCATCTACCTGCTCGTTCAGCCGAAGTTCCTCAAGGACGCGCGCCGCTATGCGGAGCGGACCCGGGGCGCGAAGATCGAAATCCTCACCGGCGACATCGTCGACATGCACCTCGGCCTGTCGGGCGAGGAATACGTCCGGCTCTCCGAAGAGGTCACCGACATCTTCCATCTGGCGGCCAACTACTTCCTGGGCGTCTCGCGCGAGGAGGCCTGGCGCGTGAACGTGGACGGCACGCGGAACCTCATCGAGCTGGCGCGCGACTGCAGGAACCTGCGCCGGCTCAACCACTTCTCGACCTGCTACGTCTCGGGAGAACGGGTCGGGGTGATCGCCGAGGACGAGCTCGATCTCGGCCAGTCCTTCCGGAACGCCTACGAGGAGACCAAGTTCCACGCGGAGAAGCTGATGCGGCGGGCGTCGGAGACGCTCCCGGTCACCATCTACCGCCCCTCGAGCGTGGTCGGCGACTCGCGCACGGGAGAGATCGATCGCTTCGAGGGCCCCTACTACCTGGGCATCCTCATCGTGACCTCGCCGCTCGCCGTGCCGCTCCCTCTTCCCGGCAACGGCGTGGCGCCGCTGAACGTCGTCCCGGTGGACTACGTCGTCGAGGCCACCTGGGCGCTCTCCCGCGACCCGCGCGCCGTCGGCAAGACGCTTCACCTGGTCGATCCCAATCCGATGAGCGCCCGGCGCGTCTACGAGCTCATCGCGGAGAAGGCGAACAAGCGGCTCCCCCGCTTCAACCTCTCCGCGAAGGCGGCGGACGTCATGCTGCGCCTGCCGTTCGTGGAGAAGGTGGCCCGCCCGCAGCGCGCCGCGATCAGCTACGTGAACCACCTGGCGATCTACAACTGCCACAACACGCTCTCGCTGCTCGACGGCACCGGCATCCACTGCCCGCCGCTGTCGACGTACCTCGACAAGCTGGTCTCCTACGTCCGCGACTACTACCGGCGCCGCAAAGAGGAGCGAGCCGAGGCCGAGGATCAGCTCGACCAGCCCGTCTCCTCCACCGCGGATTGACGTGACGGTTCCGCTTGCCCGCATGCTCGGGGATTGGCTACGACCGGGGCGATATGGCGAAGACCTACCAGGCAGGCGATACGTTCAAGCACGAGCGGACGTGCGACAAGTACCGGCCCATCTACTACGCGGCCGCTTCCGGTGACTTCAACCCCATCCACATCGATCCCGAGGTCGGACAGAAGGCCGGCCTGGGGAGCGTCATCCTCCAGGGGATGTGCACGATGGCGTGGGCCGCCGAAGCCGCGGTGAACTACCTCGGCGATCCCGGCGCGCTGAAGAAGGTCCGCGTGCGCTTCTCGCGCCCGGTGTTCCCGGAGGACACCGTCCGCATCGAAGGCAAGGTCGTGTCGCTGGAGTTCGGCACGCTCAAGGGCGAGCTGTCGGCGAAGAATCAGAAGGGCGAGGACGTGCTCAAGGGCGCGACCTTCGAGGCCCGGATTCCGGAAGGGGTGCGCTGATGCCGGTCGATCCCTCCCATGTCGGCCGCGAGTACGGCCCGTTCACCTACACCCTGGGCGTGGAGAAGCTGCGCGAGTTCGCCTATGCGATCTCCGGCGGCGTCCCCTCCTCCGCGTTCGGCGGGAAGGCACCCGAAGGTCTCAACCCGCTGTTCTGGGACGAGGAGGTGGCGAAGGCCGGCCCCTACGGCGTCATCGTGGCGTTCCCCACGTTCGCGGTGAACTTCGCGATGAAGCCCTTCACCGAGGCGGTCACCGATCCGCGCCTCGGGATCGACCTGGTGAAGCTGGTCCATGGCGACCAGGAGTTCGAGTTCTTCGACGTGATGCGCGCCGGCGACGTCATGACCTCGAAGGGCCGCCTGACGAAGATCTTCGACAAGGCGGGGATGGACTTCGTGGTGATGGAGACCGAGTCCTGGAACCAGCACGGCAAGCTGGTCGTGAAGGGGACCTGGACCGCGGTGATCAAGCACTGATCAGGTGCGGATGACGCCCTCGTCGACGAGCTGGGCGAGGATGCGCGCGGTGTCCAGCCGCGACATCCCGCACACTTCGAAGAGGTCATCGAAGCTCACCGTGCCGTCGATCTGCGCGAGCACGAAGCCGGCACGGTGATCGAGGTTCAACCAGATGATCTCGTCGTCCTTGAGCTGAACCCTCGGGCGCGCGGTCATTGGCCCCAGCTTCGATTCGAACATCGACTGGAGCGTCTCCTCCGATCGCGCGAGCAGCGCCGCGACCTCGGGGTCATTGGGCGCAAGCAGCTGGGCCTTCTGGATCAGGTCCATCGCGCCGGAGTGATCGTCCAGCTCCAGGAGATCCCTGGCGCCACGCAGGAGCGTCTGGACCTCATCGCGCGCGGCGTCGGCCTCGGAAGGCTGCTGTGGCCGCTCCGCCGGTGCGACCAGGTCCATGGCGTCGCCCACCCCCGGCTTCAGCGCGTTGATGTGCACGCCCGGGTTGGACTGGGAGTCCCACGCGCTGGTGGCGTTGGGCGCGAACTGGACGGGGCGCACACCCGGTGACAGCCCCTCGGGCTCGGGCGCCGGCAGCTTCACCGGAGGCTCGACGGGCTGGTCCTCGGCGGGCTCGTCCTCGGCGGTCTGGTCTTCGATGGCGTCCCAGCTCGTCTCGTCCTCGCGGAAGGGGACCTCCTTCGGCTCGAAGGTACTGAACGGATCCGGCAGACCGGAGAGCGCGTCGGTCCAGTCGAACCCCTCCGGGCCGGCCGACGCCGGAGCCGACGCCACGCCGTTCGCGAGCGCAGCAACGGGCGGCGGCGGAGGGACCGCGGGAGGGATCGACGGCGGCGCCAGCGGGTTGGAGAACGGTGTGAGCGCCTGGGCCCAGTCGACCTGGACCAGCGGTGAGTCGTCCGGCAGCTGCACCTTCTTCTTCGGCGGAGGCGTCAACAACTCCCGGGCGCGCGCGTTCGAAGAGTCGAGCTTCAGCGCCTGCTCGAACAGACGACGCGCGCCATCTGTGTCCCCGCTCATCTGGAGCCACATGCCCGCTTCGACCAGCTGTGCTGCCCGCTGCGCGCTCATCGCCTACCCGCCCATCCGCTGGATGACGCCTCGGAACAGGTTCAGCGTGCGGCTCATCTGGTCATGGCTCTGGACGATCTCTCCCCGCTGGTTCTGGTCGAGCGCCTTCCGCGCCTCCGCCAGCGTCTTCTCCGCCTTCGCCACCACGTCGACGCCGAACTCGGAGCCCGTGGTGATCTGCTTCACCTTCGGCATGAGCTCGTTGATCTCGCGAATCAAGCCCTCCAGCTCGTTGCGGCGCGCGCGCAGCTCTTCGGACATCTTCGCCTCGAGCATGTAGTCGCGCTGTTCGTCCATGATCCGCCGCAGTTCGTCGTCCGTCAGGCCACCGGACGCGGTGACGGTGATCGACTGGCGAAGCCCGGTCTCCGTGTCGCGGGCGGCGACGGAGAGGATTCCCTCCGCGTTGATGTCGAAGGTGACCTCGATCTCCACCACCCCGCGCGGCGCCTCGCGGAGGCCGGTGAGGATGAACTCGCCGAGCAGCTCGTTCTGGTGGGCCAGCTCCTGCTCGCCCTGCAGGACCATGATCTTGACGGTGGTCTGGTTGTCCTTGGAGGTGTTGAACACCTCGGTGACCGAGGTCGGGACCGTGGTGTTCTTCGGCACCAGCGTCCGCACGTACCCCCCGGCGATCGCCACGCCCAGGCTCTGCGGGGTGACGTCCAGAAGCAGCACCTCGCCCTCATCCGCCACCAGCGAGTTGGCCTGAATCGCCGCGCCGAGCGCCACCACCTCGTCGGGATGCACGCCCTTGCAGGGCTCCCGCTTGAAGTAGCCGCGGACGCTCTCGACGATCTTCGGCATCCGAATCATCCCGCCGACCAGGATGATCTCCTTGAGGTCCGCGGGCCGGACCTTGGCTTCCGCCAGCACCTGCTCGCAGATCTTCAGCGTGCGGTCGCAGAAATCGCAGGTGAGCTCCTCGAGCTTCTGCCGCGTGAGGACCTGCTGCAGGTGCAGCGCCGCGCCCCCGCCGGGAGGGGTGCAGATGAACGGCAGGTGGATCTGCGCCTCCTTCGTCGAGGAGAGCTCTATCTTCGCCTTCTCCGCGGCGTCCTTCAGCCGCTGCAGGGCCATCCGGTCCTTGCGCAGATCGAGCCCGTGCTCCTTGGCGAACCCGAGCACGAGCCAGTCGATGATCCGCTGGTCGAAATCCTCGCCGCCCAGATAGGTGTCGCCACCGGTGGCCAGCACGTCGAACACGTCGTTGCCGACCTCGAGCACCGAGATGTCGAAGGTGCCGCCGCCGAGGTCGAACACCGCGACCTTGCCGGTGATGTTCTTCCCGAACCCATAGGAGAGCGCTGCGGCGGTGGGCTCGTTGACGATGCGGAGCACGTCGAGCCCGGCGATCCTCCCGGCGTCCTTGGTGGCCTGGCGCTGGCCGTCGTTGAAGTAGGCAGGGACGGTGATCACCGCCTTCGTCACCGGCTTGCCGAAGTACGCCTCGGCGTCGAGCTTCAGCTCCGCGAGCACCATCGCGGAGACCTCCGGGAGCGCGTACTCCTTCCCGTCGAGGCGGATGCGAACGTCGTCGTGCTGCCCCGGGGCGATGGAGTACGGCAGCGTCTTCTTCGCCTGCTGCACCTGGAGCGACGAGAACTTGCGCCCGATGAGGCGCTTGGCGGCATACACCGTCTCGGCGGGGTTGGTGATGGCCTGACGCTTGGCGATCTGCCCGACCAGACGCTTTCCGCTCCGGGAGATCGCCACGACCGAAGGCGTCAGGTTGTTCCCGGTCCGGTTCTTGATCACCACGGGCTGGTTGCCCTGGACGGTGGCGACGACCGAGTTCGTCGTTCCGAGATCGATGCCGATGACGGGGTCGGACATGGTCTATAGGCCCGCGAAGGGCCACCTCAGCTTCTTGATGAGCTTCTTCGCCTCGGGATGATCCGGCTTCAGCGCGAGCGCGTCATCGCAGTGCTTCCTCGCCTGCTTCTTCATGCCCGCGTCCAGCAGGACTCTTCCGAGCAGCACGAGCGCGTCCGCGTTCTTCGGGTCGAGATCCACCGCGCGTTGAGCATGCAGCCGGACCTCGTTCGGATCCATGCCGAGCTGCGACATCGCCGTGGCCGCCCGCAGTGTGGCCTGGCCGTGCTGGGGATCGATGCTGAGGGCGATGCGGTATTGCTCCAGCGCCTGGCGCCATTCGCCCATCTTCTCGAAGTCCGCACCCTTTTGCAGCGCCTCTGCGCAACGGGCGATCTCGTGCTTGCGCCGCGCCTCGGAGAGGAGCTGCTGCACATCCTTGTTGGCGGGTTCGATCTGCGAAGCGAGATGCAGATCCGTGTAGGCCAACCCCGGAG
>JBAWAM010000659.1:0-2942 GCA_049589315.1 Myxococcaceae bacterium | reverse complement strand
GCCATGGCAGGTCCTGCAGGTCCCCGGGCGCTTGACCAGGAGCGTCCGCTCCACGCCCGTCGCCGCTTCGGCCAGCGTCAGCTGCACCCGGGTCGTCAGATCCTCGCCCCGAGCCGGACCGGCCGTCGTCGCTGACTCCGTCTCGAAGGGGAACCCGCCCACGCCGCCGCCCCGGCCTCGACCGCCGCCGAAGATCTCGCCGAAGAGGTCGCCCAGGTCGACGCCCTCCGCGCCTCCGAAGGGGAAGCCACCTCCCCCCGATGCCTGGGCGGATCGATAGGCGCGGTACTGCTCCGCCTTCTTCTCGTCCCAGCCCATCTTCGCCGCGTCGTCGCCGAACTCGTCGTAGAGCGAGCGCTTCTTCGGGTCCCCGAGCACGTCGAAGGCGGCGTTGACCTGCTTGAAGCTCTCCTCGGAGGCCTTGTCGCCAGGATTGACGTCGGGGTGGTACTTCTTGGCCAGCTTGCGATACGCCTTCTTGACCTCGTCGGTCGAAGCCGTCCGCGATACCCCGAGCACTGCGTAGTAGTCGTCTGCCATGGCGCTGCAAGAACGTAACCAGCCTGCCGCAGTGCGCCAGTTCGGAATGCATTCCGACGCATCGGGACGATGTATAAGGTGCTCATTCGTGAAGACGCTTCTGGGCCGGCGACGTGTGGTGACCTTCGCGCTGGGGCTCGTCCTGACGCTCGCGTGGACGCCCGCCCGGGGGGCGGAGGAGGGGATGATCATCGATCGGGTGGTGGCCGTCATCGACGGCACGCCGATCACCCTGTCCGAGTTGGAGTTCGAGGCGCGCGTGGCGCTGGTAGGCCGCGGCGCGGTCCGGGCCGCCACCGAGCCACTGGACGATGGGACCCTCGCGAGCGCGCTCGAATACGCGATCTCCGAGCGTCTGCAGGCAAGCGAGGCGGACAAGCTGCAGGCCTGGCGGGTCGATCCGGCCGAGGTGGAGACGGCGGTGCGCGCCTTCCGGGAGCGGTTCGCGTCGCCTGCCGAATTCGAGGCATTCCTCGCCCGGCACGAGGCGGATCTCCAGCAGCTCGGCGCGGTGCTGGAGCGGGGCCTTCGCGCCAGCCGGATGCTGGAGAGCAAGGTCCGGCTGCGCGCCCAGGTCTCCGAGGCCGAAGTGCGCAGCTACTTCGATGCGCACGCCTCCGAGCTGTCCGGCACGTACGATGAGCTCAGGGTGGCCCTGAAGGAGAAGCTCGTCCGGGAGCGGTACCAGAAGCTGGTGCAGACGGAGCTCGAGCAACTGAGGGGGACCCACGACGTCCGACGCGTGGCGAAGTTCGCAGTCGGGGAGGACCGGGGATGAGGAAGCTCGTCGCGGAAGATCGCCCGGAGATCCAGGTCCGGCGGATGGACCCGGAGGACCTCGACGAGGTCCTGGAGCTGCAGAACCAGGCGTTCACCCACCCCTGGTCGGCCGAGCTCTTCAAGCGGGAGCTGACCCACGACTGGTCGACCATCCTGCTCGCCGAGGAGCGCCCGGGAGCCGGCGCGCGACGGATCCTCGGGTTCCTGATCTTCTGGCTCGTCCACGACGAGTTGCACGTCCTCAACCTCGCCACGTCGCCTGGCCACCGTCGAAAGGGCGTGGCGCGCGCCCTGATGGCCCACACGATGGAGGCGGCCCGGAAGCACCAGTGCGCGCTGGCCACCCTCGAGGTGCGCCGTAGCAACGACCCCGCGATCCATCTCTATCGCTCGTTCGGCTTCCGGGCGGTCGGGATCCGGCCGAACTACTACGCGGACGAGCGCGAAGACGCGATCGTGATGACCGTTGATCTATAGCAGTTTCGTCGGAAATCCCCCGTTCCACTTGACGCCCGGGGTGGTAGCCCTGTATGTCGGCGCGCCTCGTAGCGGGGAAGGGCGGCACGCTGCCACGAGAATAGAGAGGCGTCACCGTCGGTTCAGGCCCGTAGCTGCGGCGCTTGACAGTCGGGCGCCTCTCCGTATAATCGCCGCCCTTTTTTTGGAATTATGTAGGTCTATCTGCTCCTGAGCCCGTGCCTGGAGCCTGGCGGAAGAACGAATGCCGACGATTAGCCAGCTGGTCCGCAAGGGCCGCGAACAGTTGAAGGTCAAGGGCAAGAGCCCCGCACTGAAGAGCTGCCCCCAGAAGCGTGGCGTGTGCACCCGCGTGTACACCACGACGCCGAAGAAGCCGAACTCGGCCCTTCGCAAGGTGGCTCGTGTGCGTCTGACCAACGGGATTGAAGTCACCTCCTACATCCCGGGCGTGGGGCACAACCTCCAGGAGCACTCCGTGGTGATGATCCGCGGCGGCCGTGTGAAGGACCTCCCGGGCGTTCGTTACCACATCGTTCGCGGCACGCTGGACTCGGTCGGCGTGCAGGGCCGCAAGCAGAGCCGTTCCAAGTACGGCGCGAAGCGTCCCAGCTAAACCCCCAACTCCAGGAATCTTCAGATGCCTCGTCGTCGCGTAGCAGCCAAGCGCAAGATCAATCCGGATCCGAAGTACGGGGACCGGCTCGTCTCCAAGTTCATCAACGACCTCATGCGGCAGGGAAAGAAGTCCACGGCAGAGCAGATCTGCTATGGCGCCCTGACTCTGGTCGAGGAGCGCTCGAAGGAGGAGCCGATCAAGTCCTTCAAGAAGGCGCTCGACAACGTCAAGCCGGTGCTCGAGGTGAAGTCCCGCCGCGTCGGTGGCGCGACCTACCAGGTGCCGGTGGAGGTCCGTCAGGACCGCCGCGTCGCGCTGGGCATGCGCTGGCTGATCGTCTACGCCAAGGCGCGTGGCGAGAAGACCATGGTGGAGAAGCTCGCCGGCGAGATCATGGACGCCGCCAACAACCGCGGAAACGCGGTGAAGAAGCGCGAGGACACCCACAAGATGGCCGAGGCCAACAAGGCGTTCGCGCACTATCGCTGGTAGTGCTGGAAGCTTCGCTGTATCTGGCCGCGGCCCG
>JBAWAM010000658.1:0-5556 GCA_049589315.1 Myxococcaceae bacterium | reverse complement strand
GCAGTGCGGAGGCGGCCGGGGCTCCGCGTCCCAGGAGGTTGGGATGGTTTCGAGGTCGCTTTGCGGGCGGTGTTGGGCCAACAGGTGAGCGTGGCCGGCGCGACGACGCTGGCGAGGCGATTGGTCGGCCAGTACGGCGAGCAGAAGAAGAGTGCGCGCGAAGGCCTCGATCGGTCGTTCCCGTCACCCGCGAGCCTGGTGGATGCGCCGCTGGAGAAGCTGGGCCTTCCAAAGGCGAGGGCCAACACGTTGCGAGCGGTGGCCGCTGCGGTGCTCGACGGGCGGATCGACTTCCGCGTCGACCAGCGGTTGGACGAGTTCGTGGAGCGGTTCGTGGCCATCCCCGGCATCGGCCCGTGGACCGCGCACTATGTCGCCATGCGCGCGTTGAGTCACCCGGACGCATTCCCCGCGGGCGACCTCGTGGTGCGGCGTGTGCTTGGCGGCGGAGAGCCGATTTCGGAGCGCGAAGCAGAGGCGCGCTCCGAAGCGTGGCGGCCGTGGCGCGCGTATGCAGTCCTGCACCTCTGGCATCTTGCGGATGAGCTTTCGAAGGAGTTGCGATGATGTGGTTCGACGAATTCAACACGCCCATCGGGCAGCTCACGATCGCTGGTGACGACGCCGGGCTCCGACACGTCCTGTTCCCCGAGAACAAGTACGACGCTCCCGGTCGAGGGGAGTGGCGGCGCGATCATTCGGCGCTGCGGACCGCGCGCGAGCAGTTGGTGGAGTACCTCGAAGGAGGGCGGACTGACTTCGATCTGCCGCTCGCGCCCACCGGCACGCCGTTTCAGGTGAAGGTGTGGACCACGCTGGCGGAGATCCCGTTCGGTCAGACGTGGAGCTACGCAAGACTGGCGGCGCGGATCGGGTCGCCCAAAGCGGTGCGCGCGGTCGGCGCGGCGAACGGGCGCAATCCGCTGCCGCTGGTGCTCCCGTGCCACCGGGTGATCGGGAGCAATGGGAGCCTGACCGGATTCGGCGGAGGCTTGCCGGTGAAACAGTTCCTGCTGGAGCTCGAAGGCTCCCGGCCGGTCTGCGATCAGCTCAGGTTCTGAACGTCGATGTCGATAACAAGTCCACGCTCGCGGCACAGCTCGCGAGCACTCCCGGGACGATCCTGGTGAGCGAAGACGAATGGCTGTCCACCTTGTCACCTACGTCGACGGAACCCCTCTCCCTGCGTCTGCGTCCGCGGAGCGCGCGTAGGGGGCTGGACAGGGAGAGGGGCCAGCTACGCCTCGCCCGTCCTGGTCCGGGCCACCGCCGAGTACGCTGCCTGCGCGAGCGCCCCGATGTTCCCCCGCGACTCCTCCCGCCGCCTCTCCAGCCGCGCATCGAGCTCGAGGATGCGCGAGGCCAGCGGTTGCCCCTCCGGGATCCGGAACCTGAGGACTTCCCCGTCACGCAGCACCCAGGGTGACCCGAAGAGCACCTGCCTGAATGCGTAGGGCGTCGTCGTCGCCCCCGATCCCAGGTACGCGTCGATCTCGTCGAGGACGCAGCCGATCCCCTCCAGGTCCTCCGCGCCCGTGACCCACACCCGTCCAACCGTAGGCGCAAAGATCAGCGGCGCGCCATTGACCTCACAGGCCTTCACCAGCTCCGGCAGCAGCAGGACCCGCGAAGCGTCGTAATCGTCGCGCCACGGCCCCTCGTACACACCCGCCCGGGTCCTCGTCAGCGCCTCCAGACTCGCCGCCTCCAGATTCAGCATCGCGGAACGCCACACCGCATCGACGAGCTCCGGCGGGACGAGCTCCGAGTTGAGCGGAGTCACCCCTTCACCCCGGTCCGACACCAGCTCCAGCGTGATCCCCTCGCGGAACTCCCGTGAGACCCGGGCGGTGCTGATGGAGCAGCTGTAACCGGGGATTCACGATCCTCCGGAGCGAGCCGTACCACCACCGTGAATGCGGTCAGCGGGAGAGCCAGTCGGCGATGCCGCTGAAGAGGAACCCGGCACCGCCGAGCAGGAACGTGGAGAGGCCCCACCGCAGGCTCCTGTCGTGGAAGGCGAGGGCCTCGGGACGGGTATGGTCACCGTCCTCGCGCCTGGAGTAGGTGTCGCCCACCATCCCTTTGGCGCCGATCGCCTGCAGGTGCCAGTAGATCCACATCGCGCCGCAGACCGGCGCGGCGACCCAGCCTACCCAGGCCGCGCCCCGACAGATGAGCATCAGATCGTAGATCACCGGCGCAGGATAGCTCTACACGGGCCGCCAGCAACCTGGGGGCGAGCGTCAGGGCCTGTATGGCAATCGAAGGCATCCACCATGGGCAGTCATCGCGCAGTTGGAGGCAGCGGCTCCAATCGGTCATAGAAAGTGAATGGAAGAGCGAGGAACCCGGTGAAGAACTATCGCGGCATTCATGCAGATACCCTCGACGCGGCCTTCGTGGTGGCGTCCGCCAACAGCGCGGTGAAGGAGATGCGCCTCTTGCTCGAGGACGGCGCGAACCTGAATGGAAGGGACCCTCTAGGCCAAACGGCCGTTCATGCTGCAGCAGGCCTGGGCCTGACACAGTCCATTCGGTTTCTCCTCGAGCAAGGGGTCGATCTCAACTCGCGCGACAACATGGACCTGACGCCCCTGATGTCGGCGTGCTCGTTCGGAGGAGTGAAGGGGGCTCGCGCTGCACTCATGCTGCTCGAGGCGGGGGCCCAGGTCGGATCCGTGCGCGAGAGCGACCAGATGACGGCGCTCAAGTTCGCGGCCCGCTCCTGTCCGGCGCAGGTCGTCGAAGCACTCATCCAGCGGGGAGCGGCGGTAGACGCGCCCAGAGGCACGGAACAAACCGCCCTGATGCTGGCTGCCCGTGCGGACAATGTCGAAGCGCTCAAGGTGCTCGTCGCCCACGATGCTCGACTCGATCTCCGCTGCAAACTGCCATGGGCGGAGGGACGCACCGCCGAGGGTCTCGCGGAGTTGGAGGGGCGCAAGAAGGCCCTGGCCTACCTGCGCAGCCTTCGGAAGTAGGAATGGGCGACTACTTCCGCCTCCCGGCGAACGGCCCGTTCACGAGCAGGTTCCAATCGGGCGCGTGCATCTCGATGGGATCGGCGTCAGGGCCCACGGCGTAGAGGTGCTCCACGCCGTCGACTTTGATGCGCGAGAAGCGGAACTCGCGGCACTCGCGCGGGCGGCGACGTCGCTGGCGCGTCGGGCGCAGCACGAGGGACAAACACCGCGACGCTTGCAGGAGAACGCGACCAGGAGCTCGTCGCTACACCCGGTGCGGCGGAAACGCGCGCGAGCGGATTCTGACACAGGAGCACTCACCCATCACGACTCGATCGGGAGTGGCTGACCGGGCGTCCGCGGCGACAACGGGACTCGCGGAGGAGACGGGCCGCGAAGTAGAAGAGGTCGCGTGAACTGCGTCGACCACCCGAAGCCCCTCACGCCGGATTCGAGCGGCGTCCCGAGTTGTCCGCTGTGCGGAAGCGGATTGCTCTCGTCCGAGGACCTCTCCGCGCTGGGGCCGAACCTGCTGGGCTCGCTCCAGCTCGAGACGCGCGAGAAGAGCGGCGCCTTCGCCAGGACGAGGACCTGTCCACAGTGCGCCGTGCCGATGGCGCCCTGGCGCATCGGAACGCTCGAGGCGTGGCTGGAGCGCTGTCCGTCGTGCGAACACTACTGGGCGGACACGCAGGATCGGCGCACGCTGCTGATGTCGGCGAAGAGCCACGCGCGCGTCCAGGCCTTCAAGAGCCTCCCGGCGTCAGACAGGAAGGACCTCGCGCGAGATCTGGCCGAAGCGACCTCCGTGGAGCCTGAGAGTCCGGACCTCTCTCCCATCCAACTTGCGCTGGGCGTGGTCGGCATCCCCGTCGTCAGTCGCACCCGGGGGAATCGGATCCCCTGGGCCACCTGGTCGCTCTCCGCGCTCTTCCTGGGGATGTTCCTGCTCGGGCTTCTTGCCCCCGACACGTTCGGCGCGGAAGTCATCGCGTGGTACACGGCCTCCCCCGGTGCGCTGGGCCTGCTCACGGCCACCTTCGCCCATTTCGGGTGGCTGCACCTGCTCGGGAACGTGGGATTCCTGCTGGCTTTCGGGGACGGCGTCGAACAGATGGCCCATCGCGGGCTCTACGTCCTGGTCTTCTTCCTCATCGCTGCAGCCGCGACCGTGAGCGAAGCCGCCGTGTCAGGCCCGGAGACCCTGATCGGTGGCGCGAGCGGCGGTGTTGCCGGGGTCATGGGGGCGTGCCTGGTGCTGCAGCCCCGCGCCCGGGTCGTCTTCCTGCTCCGGCTGACCACGGTGGAGATCCCCCTGCCGGTCTACGCCCTGTTCTACCTGGCCATCCAGGTCAGCATGCTGATGACGGGCTCGCCCGGCGTCGCCTGGACCGCGTACGTCACCGGCCTGCTGCTGGGAGTGACGTTCGGGCTCGCCCTGCGATGGGCCATGGCCGGAGATTCCGGTCACGAGCTCGCGGACGTGTAACGGCCGATCGACCTCACTCGAAGGTGGAGTCGTGGAAGGCGAAAACAATGTGCCGAAGTGTCCCGGGAACATCTCTGGAGAGTGAGCGGGGTGCACCGAGTTCATCCGCTCGAGTGCACGCACCCAGGAGGAGTTGCGAGTCTTGTAGGCTCCGGTCAAAGGGGACCAGCCATGTCCAATGTCACGCGCCTCGTGCACCTCGGGTTGGCCGCCTGCCTTCTGCTCGGCTGCGGCAACAATGAGGAGCACCAGCTCACCCCGTGGTTCCGCGTCGTCACCCGTAGACACACGGTCATCGCGCCTCACCTGCTCGCACTGGGAGAGAACAGCGAGACCGGGCTGATGCTCCAGGACGGCCGCTGGCGCGAGGTGGTCAAGGGGTACGCGATACTCCGACTTTACCCGGTGGGGGATGGCCTGCTGGCGTCCAGCTTCCAGGCCGTCCACCTCCTGCAGGAGGGCCGAGCCCCCGTCCTGTTGCCGGAGGCTGAATGCCCCGATGTCGCTCCCCGTGCTGACGCGCCTGTGGTCGTGTGCACCGGCTGCGGGAGCGCATCTCCCCTCATCTCCGTCTCGGAGACGTCGAACACGAGCGCCCCCTGCCCGGTGGTGACGGCGACCGGCCGCGCCCTCTCGGGGGAGGTGCTCTGGACGCGGTCGGGGGTCTGGCCTGTGCTGCCGAAGGAATGCCTGCGCGGACGTCGCTTCACGTCCGCCTTCACCCCTGAGGGGGACCCGCTCTACGTCGCCTCCTGCCAGAGCCGCACACCCGAAGGGCAATGGAATGAGGTCCGTCGCGAGTTCGTGCTCACCCCACGCGGACTCGAAGAGCGGGAGGCGGGCGGGCCCCGCACCGACGTGCGTCAGGTCTGGCCTCGGTATTGACGCTGCGCCCTGCAGCGCGGGCCGGTGAAGAACATGACGCTTGTCCTGCAGCGGGAGCCCACGTTGCCGGCTCGCACGCCCGCGCGTCCTTCTGGCATTTGAAGCCTGGTCAGCGCGCCCGCTTCTCAACTCGCTTCTTCCCGGCGTTCTGCTCCTTGACCGGAGCGGCCTTCGCCTTCGCCTTCGTCTTTGCGGCCGCCTCCATCGCCTTTCGGG
>JBAWAM010000657.1:0-4263 GCA_049589315.1 Myxococcaceae bacterium | reverse complement strand
GCACTACCGCGGCCAGGAGCCCGTCGCGCCCGCACCGCGCCGCCACTCCGGCCAGGCCGTGGCGGAGGCGCCCAGCGCAGGCGCGCCGAGCGCGTCCGAGCTCCTCGACGAGATTCTCTCCGGGGCCCCACCGGAGTCGGTGTTCACGGAAGAGGAGCTGCAGCGGCTGCACACGGTGCAGGCGAACCAGGAGAAGAGCGCGAAGATCGTCCGCGCGGTGATGGAGCTGCTGATGGAGAAGAGGGTGCTGACGCCGGCGGCGGTGCGGGAGCGGATGCGGAGCTAGCTCCGGGCGTGGTGCTCGGGGCAGGTTGGCAGGTCGCAGTTGGCAGTCGGCAGTCGGGCATCGCAAGTCGTCAGGTCACGGGGAATCGCGCGAACCACGCCACTGCGCATCCCCCTGCTGACTGCGAACTGCCAACTGCCGACCCCAGCCGCCGCCAGGCGGCCGACGCCGCTACGCGGCGCGCTCCGACCACATCAGCAGGTCTCCCCGCGCCAGGTACTCCGACTCCACGAACGCCTCGTAGAATTCGTCGAGCATCGCGTCGAAGTCCGGGTACCGGGCGTCGCGCCGGTCCTGGGTCATCTTGTCGAAGATGGGGTCCAGCTTCTCCGTCACCTCCGGGTTGACTTCGGAGGGCATGGGCGAACGACGCCCGGGGAGCTGGCCGGTCAGCATCTCGTACAGCATGAACCCCAGGGCATAGACGTCCGCGGCGGGGCCGACGTCGCGGGTCCGCGCGATGAGCTCCGGCGCCATGTACGCCATCCCGCCGGTGCCGACGATCACCTGCGGCATCCCCTTGCTGGAGTCGACCTCGATCACCCGCGCGAGCCCGAAGTCCGCCAGCTTCGCGTTCCCCCACGCGTCGAAGAGCACGTTCTCCGGCTTGAGGTTGTGGTGGGTCAGTCCGGCCTGGTGCGCGGCCCTCAAGGCGTACGCCAGCTGCAGGAAGTAGCGGACCGCCAGCTTCACGGGCAGCGGCTTGCCTCCGGCCTTCTCCAGCGACTCCCGAAGCGAGCCCTTCATCAGCTCCATCACGAAGTACGGCCGCGCCACCTCGGTGTTCTGGTCGAGCACGGCGACGATCCCGGGATGCCGGACCTGCGCCTGCGCGCACAGCTCCTTCTTCAGGCGCTTGATGACCTCGCCGCGCTGCAGGAACGAGAAGTAGCCGAAGATGTCCTTCAGCTCCTTTACGCACACCTCCAGCCCCAGCGAGTTCTGGCGGCCCTTGTACACGGTCCCCAGCGGCCCAGAGCCAACCTGGTCGTACTTGACGTAGCGCTGGTCGAGGTCGATCCCCTTGGTCGACACGGGCGCCTGGGGCGGCACCGGCGGCGGCGGGAAGATCGTCGGCGGGTTGGGGGTGGGCACCGGAGGCGGCGGGGGATCGTCGAAGGTGATGTCGCTCAGGGCCCCTGCGTACGTGCGATCGTCGCTTCCCATCAGCTGCTCCGCGAAGAAATCGGCGACCTCGTCGGCGAGTCGGTCGATGCTGTGTCCGTCCACGAGCCGGTCACCTTCTTCGGTGAGCTTGAGCTGCGCCTCCCGGTCGAGGGCGATGTAGTGGAACTTACGGAGAAAGAAGAAGTACGAATCGAACTCCAGCGTTACCGCGGGTTCGAGCGCGCTCTTCACCTCGGACAGTTTGTTGCTGCGGCCCTGCCTGGCGTTCTCCCGGAGGTTCTTCAGGATGAACAGGGCTTCGCCGCTGACCGTATCGCGCGAAAGGGTGGACATGTCCCACCGAGCATAGCGCGCCGAGCGGTTGGGCGTGCAACGACTACTGCAGCCGGAGGAGCTGCTTCACGGTCTCCGCCACGTGCGTGAACTGCACGGGCTTGCGCAGGTACACGTCGAACCCGGCGTCCAGGGCCCGCTTCTGCGCCTCGTCGGGGTCCATCCCCGAGATGGCGACGACGGCGATGCCCTTCAGCTGCTCGTCGTTGCGGATGCGTTCGATCAGCGCGAACCCGTCCATCACCGGCATCCGCAGGTCGGTCATCACCAGATCGAACTTGAGCTCCTTGAGCTTCTGCAGCGCCTGGTACCCGTCCGGGGCGAAGTGGATCTCGAACGGAATCCTGCCTCCGAGCTCCTTCGTCGCCAACCGCTTCAGCGCGTAGCCGAACATCTCCATGATGTGCGGCGCATCCTCCACAATGAGGATCCGGTACCCCCTCGATGAGGAGGTCACGTCCGGCGGCGGGTGTTGGTTCTCCTGGCTCACGAGGTCGCTCAGCCGAAGCTGTTGTCGCGCAGTTGTAGTGGATCCGAGCACGCCGGGAAAGGCTTGAAATCGCTCGGAAATTCGCAACGCGCTGCCAGTATAGGTTCGAGGGTTTTCGTTGACAACGAAGCAGAGGGGGCCTACGAAGCGCGCGCCATGCCAGTCCCGCTGTTCTCTCCCGAAGAGCAGAAGAAGTTCGATCAGGAGCTTGCGGAGATCCTCAGCAACTATCCGCCTGATCGAAAGAGCGCGGCCATGCTGCCGGCGCTTCGCCTCGTACAGTCCATGAAGGGCTGGCTGCCCCCGGAAGGGATGACCCTGGTCGCGGAGCGACTGGGCACCACCCGGGAGCGCGCCTACGAGGTCGCCACCTTCTACGTGATGTACCACACGACGAAGCCGGGCAAGTACGTCGTGGACGTGTGCACGAACCTCTCCTGCTCCCTCCGTGGCGCCGAATCGATGCTCGCCTACCTGGAGAAGAAGCTGGGGCTCACGGCCGGTGAGATGAACGAGAAGTTCCTCCTCCGCGAGACCGAATGCCTCGCCTCCTGCGGCACCGCCCCGTGCCTACAGATCAACGAGGACCATCACGAAAACCTGACCCGCGAGAAGCTCGACGCGATTCTGGAGAAACTCTCGTGACCACCCCGTTCGAGAAACTGATCAGCCGGAACTGGGGCAAGCCGGGCTCCAGCACCCTCGAAGGCTACCGCAGGAACGGTGGCTACAAGGCGCTGGAGAAGGCGCTCCAGATGGAGCCGGCCCAGGTCACCGATCAGGTGAAGAAGTCGAACCTCCGCGGCCGCGGCGGCGCCGGCTTCCCCACCGGCATGAAGTGGTCGTTCGTCCCCAAGGACAGCCCCAAGCCCAAGTACCTCGCCGTCAACGGCGACGAATCCGAGCCGGGCACCTTCAAGGACCGCTACATCCTCGAAGACGACCCGCACATGCTCCTCGAGGGCATCGCCATCGCGTGCTACGCGCTCGGCGCGCACCGCTGCTACATCTACCTCCGCGGCGAGTTCAAGTACCCCGCCGAGGTCACCAACCGGGCGATCAAGGAAGCCTACGCGGCCGGAATCTTCGGCCCGAAGGTGATGGGCAAGGACTTCCAGCTGGACGTCTACCTGGTCCGCGGCGCGGGCGCCTACATCTGCGGTGAGGAGACGGCGCTGCTGGAGTCGCTGGAGGGCAAGAAAGGCTGGCCCCGCCTCAAGCCGCCGTTCCCCGCCGTGGTCGGTCTGTTCGGCGCGCCCACCGTGGTGAACAACGTGGAGACCCTGGCCTCCGTGCCCCACATCATCGAGCACGGTCCGGAGTGGTACGCGGGGCTCGGCACGGACAGGTCCGGCGGCACCCGCCTGGTCTGCCTCTCCGGAACCGTGAACCGCCCGGGCGTCTACGAGATCCCCATGTCGGTGACGGTGAAGGAGCTCATCTACTCGAAGGAGTACGGCCAGGGCATGCCGGACAACCGCAAGGTGAAGGCGGTCATCCCCGGCGGCTCCTCCGCGCCGGTCCTCTCGGGCGACGAGCTCGACGTGGCCCTGGAGTTCGAGGCCCTGAAGAACAAGCAGAACATGGCCGGCTCCGGCGGCGTGATCGTCATGGACGAGAACACCTGCATGGTCCGCTCGGCGTGGCGGGTGGCCCGGTTCTACGCCGAAGAGTCCTGCGGCCAGTGCACCCCGTGCCGTGAAGGCACGCCATGGCAGACCCGCCTGGCCCGGAAGATCGAGGAAGGGCGCGGCGAGCCGGGAGACATCGAGATCCTGCTGAACGTGTCGCAGAGCATCGCGCCGTTCCCGCCGATCGGCCTGGGCAACACCATCTGCGCGCTGGGCGACGCGGCGGCCATGGCCATGCAGCCGTTCGTCGCCAAGTTCCGGGACGAGTTCGAAGCCCACATCCGCGAGCAGCGCTGCCCCTTCGGTGACCAGCCCTGGGGCTACTACGGGACCGGGGGTTTCGTATGACCATCGAGACCGTCCTCTTCTGGGTCTTCGGCATCGCCACCTTCCTC
>JBAWAM010000656.1:0-1862 GCA_049589315.1 Myxococcaceae bacterium | reverse complement strand
GGCCCGCAGCGCGCGGTCGCCGACGCGGATCACCGGATGGAAGGTGCCGGCGCCGGGCCCGGTCAGGTGCGCGCCGAGCCGATCCTCCGCCTCCCAGCGCAGCGGCACTTCGATCGGCGCGCTCTTCCCATCACCGGTGAGCACGAGCGCGGTCGGCTCCGCGTCGGTGGGCGCAGACTCGGGCGGGAAGTCGAGCGTGAGGTGGAGGTCGTTCCCCCGGCGCACGGCCCGCGCGACGAGGTCGGTCGAACCGGGGTTCTTCGCCGGCAGGGTCCAACGAACCATCTGCTCGAGCAACGCGCGGTAGCCATCCCAGCTCGTCAGCGCGCCGCTGTACAGACCGTCTGCTTCGGTGGTGAAGGCGACGACGCGGCCCGCGCCATGCGGCCACAGCGCCACGATGGGTGCGGCGTTGTCGTCACCGGAGCGGACCGCCACGCTCGCCTGGGGACGCAGCCAGGTCAGGTTGTATCCGCCGACCTGCGGCAGGTTCGTCGGGCTCACCCGCCCCAGCAGCGGAAGGTCAGCCCCGGGCACGAGCGCGGCCGGCGCATCGACGAACGTCGCGCGCGCGACTGCGATGGTCTCCTGGCTGAAGATGCGGGGCAGCGACACGGGGTCCTCCGCGAAGTAGAGCCGCCCTCCTCCGAGCGCGGCGATCTCCTCGAGCAGCTTCGCGTCCGGGTCGGCGGGCGTGCCCATCCCGATCACCGACACGGTCACGTTCTCGCTGCGGAGTCGTGCCAGCGTCTCCCGGTAGTCCGCCGGCTCCTCGGAGTCGGCGGCGTCCGAGAACAGGAGCACGTGGCGGGTGGGACGCCCGCTCTCGAGGACCTCGCTGCGGCCGGCCCGAAGCGCCTCGCCAACGTAGATCCCGCCGCCGCCGCTGAACCCGCTCGCGACCTTGTCCAGGGGCAGCCCTTCTTGCACGGGGCTGAGGCCGAAGATCTCGTGCACCTGGGTGTCGATCATGTGCACCGACGCCTCGTCCTCCGGGTTGAGCAGCTCGAGCGCGGCGACCGCGCCCTCGGCGGCGAGCTGCATCTTCGTGCGCCCATCGGGCACGGTCGCGCCCATGGAGCACGAGCAGTCCATCAAGATGGAGAGCGCGATCGAGGCCTTGCGCTGCTCCTGGCGCATCTCCAGCGACACCGGCAACACGTCCTCGATCGGCGACTTGCGATAGCCGCCCTCGCCGAAGCTGCGCCGACCGCCGGTCATCACCAGCCCCCCGCCGGCGTCCCGGACGTACTGCGCCAGCACCCTCAGCCCTGGTTCGCCCAGGGCACTGGCCTCCACGTTCTCCAGCACCACCGCGCCGACGCCGTCCAACTCGACCTGGGTCAACGGCCCCGGCGTGCGTACCTGAAGCACGAGGCCCGCATCCCGGAGCGCCTTCTCCATCACACCGCCCGCGTTCGAGGTGATGAGCAGCACGCGGGCAGGGCCCTCGATGCGCAGGACCGCGCGTCCCACGTCGTTCTCGACGACACCATCTCCGTCCGCCTCCACGGTCAGCTCGTACGCAACGACGCCCGACGCTTCCACGAGGTCCCTGAACGAGAGCAGGTTCGCCCCGGCGCGGAACGCGTACGGACCGCGGGCCAGCGGCTGCCCATTGCGTCGGAGGGTCACGGTGCCGTTGGCGGCTTCGGTCGCGTGCACCGAGGCGGTGAGCAGGAACGGCTCCCGCTCTGCGACGGAAGCGGGCAGGTCGAGCGAGGTGACCGCGAGATCCCTCGGCGCGTCTTCACGCCCGAGCCAGCGATGGTTGATTGCGATGCCCCGCGCCGCGAGCCTTCGCGCCGCGCCGGACGGGTCGGCCCCCGTCGCACGCCCGTCCGACACGACGAGGACCCGTA
>JBAWAM010000655.1:0-2645 GCA_049589315.1 Myxococcaceae bacterium | reverse complement strand
AGGTCCTCGAGCTCGCCCCACCCGTCGAGCAGGTCGAGTGCGTCACCCCGGCGTCCTGCGGCCACGAGCGCATCGATTCGCGCGACGTTCGCTTCGGCCGCGAGCTGCCCGTTGGGGAACTCGCGCGCCCGGACATCGAGTGCTTCCAGCGCGCCCGCAGGATCGTCCGCGCGCAAGCTCCGGAGCGCCTCCTGCAGCAGCGAGGCTTCGCGGGCCAGGCCTCCTGCGGCCGGGACCGCGGCGGCTTCGGAGGGCGGCGGTCGGAGGTCTCGAGGCCGCACACGCGACGGCTTCGACAGCGTCGGAGCGGCAGCGGACGCAGCAGCCGGTCGCACGGGTTCGTGCTGATGCCCTGCGATGGCCTGTTCCGTGGGCGTCGTCGCCAGCGGAGGGGCCGCTGCGATCTCGCTCGGAGGCGTGGCGGGTTCGACCTGCTCCGGCTGCGCCCCCCGCGACCAGGCCGCGTACGCCAGGGAGCCTCCGCCGATCGCTGCCGAGGCAAACAGTATCTTCGCCCCGCGCGCCATGACCCCAGGGCCGGCCAGCTGTGCGCTGACCCCTGCCTCCGCGCGCGCGAGGACGTCCAGAGATACCGGAGGGAGCTCGCGCGCGGCGGCGAACAGCTCGGCCGCGCGAGCCTCTTCTGGGGCGGTGTATCCGCCGCGACCCCAGCGGCGAGGTTCCTGCGCGTTCGTCATCACGCACCCTCCTTCTCTTCCAGGGCCTTCATGCGCTCGAGAAAGTCGGCCCGGGCCCGGTGCAACCACACCCACACGGTTCCGATCCGGGCGTTCATCAGCTCCGCGATCTGCTCTCCCGAGTGCTCCTCCAGCTCGAACAGGATGAGGACGGTCCGGTACTTCTCGCTCATGCCGTCGAGCACGCGGTAGAGCCGACGGGAGAGCTGGGCCTGCTCGATCCGCGACGTCGCGTCCGGCTCGTCGCTCGCCAGCTCCGGGCCGGTTTCTTCGGCGGTTCCGCGCAGCCAGCGGCGGAGGCGGTCCTTCCTCCGTCGATGGCTCGCCACGTTGGCGGTGATCCGGAAGAGCCACGTGGTGATCGCGGCCTCCGCCCGGAACGAGGGGAGCTGTCGATGCACGACGAGGAACACCTCTTGAACCACGTCCTCGACGTCGATCAACGGACCACCGAGCCGGCGCGCCCACCGCGCCACGTCCGGCGCATGCGCGCGGTACAGCTCCGCCAGGGTCGGAAACTGGGGGGCGGCGAGCGCGCGTGCGGGAGTGTGCACGGATGCTTTGTGACGCGACCCGGCGAAACCTTTCACCCGCTCGTCCACGACAGTCCCGCTGAGAGGAGCACCTCGAACCGAGGCATGGGCGATCGCGGCCAGGCTGTTCCCTGAACCCCGCCCCAGAGGCCCGCCGGGCCGAGCACGCGAACGCCTCCCGAAACGCCCGGATCGAAGCTCGCCCCCGAGCCCTTCTCGTCGTCGACGACGCTGAGGAGGCCGGCGACGAGGTCTGCGTGGAGGTCGATCCGGACGGGTCCCCGGGTGAAGCGGTAGTGGGGCCCGGCGCTCAGGGCGAAGCGCTCCCAGGTCGTCGCGCCCGAGCCGCTCGAGCGGACACCGAGCGCAGCCAGCCCGAGGGTCCCTCCCAGTCCGTGTTCGCGGGACGTGAGCGCACCGAAGCCCCTGCCGCCGATGGCCACGTCGCCCCCGGCCAGCGATGCGGACAACCCTGCCGCCAGATCCACCACGATGGACGTGTCTCGAGGCGCAGGTGCTTCTTCCCGGGCGCGCGGCGTTTCGCCGGGAAGATCCTGCGCCGGCAGGGACTGCTCCGGCGGCGCCTGTGCGTCTCCTGCCTCGGCGTCGAGCTGACGTGCCCAGGAGAGCACCAGGACCGCCGCTGCATCCGCCAGCTCTCCACAGTGACCGGCGCCGGTGAGTTGCCGAGCTCCAGCGTGCGTTCCGTCCGTCCTGCGCAGGAGGATGCGGACACCGTCGGGGACGGGCTCCAGCGTCGCGTGGACACCGCCGACGCGGGAGGCGAGCTCGGGCGCGAGGACGTCGACGCGCGCCGCGACCTCCGCGGGCGCAGGGCAGGTCGTGGAGCCCGTGACATCGATGCTGGCGATCAACGCGGCGAGAATGAAGGCGCCCGGCCCCATGGAGGACCGCAGCATCTCACACTCCCAAGGGGAGGAGAGTGCCCGGCCTCCGGTCAGGCAGGCGGCAGATTTCGATGCGCTCCCGGAGGCCCGAACGCATGGTGAGAGAAGCCATGGCCACCGACCTGCAGATCTTCGACGCGACCCAGGACACCTTCGACGAGCTCGTGTTTGCCCCGAAGGGGGAGCTCGTCGTGGTGGATTTCTGGGGCCCTGGTTGCCCCAACTGCGACGTGTTCGCGGCGGACGCGCCGTCGCTTCTCGAGGAGCTCCCGCCGGACCGGATCCGCGTGGTGAAGGTCAACGCCTACGACCACCCGGAGGTGGCCCGACGCTTCGCCCTCTTCGGGATCCCCACCTTCCTGCTGGTGAAAGACGGAAAGCTGATCGGCCGGATGAGCCAGTACTACGGGCGCGAGTACTGGCTCGGCGTGATCCGGGACCACCTGCCGAAGAGCGATGTCCTGCGGACCCCTAAGGTATTTGACCACGCTCCGGAGGGATTCTGC
>JBAWAM010000654.1:0-2196 GCA_049589315.1 Myxococcaceae bacterium | reverse complement strand
GGATTGCCGTTCGCAGGGGCCGATCCTCCCCCTGAACCTGGTGGTCGGGTGCGACTGCGGCTCGGTGCCGGGATCCAGCTACGTGCCCCTGGCTTCGCAGTTCCTGCTGACCTTCGGGATGCGAAGTCGCCGCAGCCGCGGGTAGGTCAGCCGTTCTTTCGCTTGTTGCGGAAGTACGCGCGTTGCCACTTGCCCACCGCAGCCTCGTGGCACTTCAGGTCCGGGCAGAAGATGTGCGTGCCGTCGTTGCTAGAGACGAAGAAGAGATCCTCGCACTGGAGCGGGTTGAGCGCGGCCTGCAGCGCCGCAGCGCCCGGGCTGGCGATCGGACCCGGAGGGAGGCCCCTGGTCGTGTACGTGTTGTACGGGTGCGAGGTCTCCAGATCGCGCCGGGTGATGTTGTTGACCCAGCTCCCTCGAACGAGGCTGGCGGCGTAGAGCACCGTCGGATCCGTCTGGAGCTTCATCCCGAGCCGGAGCCGGTTGTGGAACACGCAGGAGATCCGGGGACGCTCCTGAGGCGCGCCGGTCTCCTTCTCGATGATCGAGGCCAGCGTGAACGTCTGGAGGAGGTCGAGCTTCGTGGGCGGGTTCGCGTTCGTGGCCGCCTTCTCGTACTCCTCGAGGGAGCGGGAGATCATCTTCTCGAGGACCGTCTCCTCGTTCGCGGTGCGCGTGAACGTGTACGTGTCGGGATAGAGGAAGCCTTCGACCCGATCCGCAGGAATGCCCGCCTTGCGGAGGAAGCTGGCGTCCTTCGTCAGCTGGGTGAGCTTCACCTGGTCGAGCTTCAGGTCCGACTTCGCCACGATCTCGAGGATCTCGTCAGCGCGGAGCCCCTCGGGAACCGTGAAGCGATAGATCTTCACCTCACCCGCGATGATTCGTCGGGCGACCTCGGCGGGAGTGAGCGCGCCAGCGAACTCGTACTCGCCCGCCTTGAGCTTCGGGCCAAGTCCGTCGCGCCGGAGGTAGTCGTAGAAACGGTCCGCATTCGCGACCACGCCCGATTCGGCGAGGAGGGTCGCCAGGCGTCGCGGCCCCGTGCCCGAAGGGATGTCGACCGTGACCGGCTTCTCGATGGAGACAGGCTGCGCCACGAACGCGGAGATCTGCCGGTCGCGCCAGACCCACCATCCGCCCGCCGCCGCCCCCGCGAGGACGATCAGCACTAGAAGTGCCAGCAGGATCTTCTTCACAGGTCATCCACCTCTTCGTCGTGCGCAGGCCGGCGCGCGTCCAGCCACCCCTGCAGGATGAGCTGGGCCGCCACTTGATCGATCACCTGACGCCGTTTCTGCCTCGAAAGGTCCGCTTCGAGAAGCACCCGCTCCGCAGCGACGGTCGTGAGGCGCTCGTCCTGGTATTCGATCGGCAGCCCGGTCGCCTTGAAAAGCGATTGGCCGAAGGCCCGCGAAAATTCGGCGCGCGGCCCCTCCGAGGCGTCCATGTTCAGCGGGAGCCCGATGACGATCCGGGTGACCTCCTTGTCTCGGATGATCTCCGCCAACGCGGCCAGGTCCTCCTTCATGTTGGTGCGGCGGACGGTGGTGACCCCCTGCGCCGTGAGCCCGAGCGCATCCGATACCGCTACCCCCACCGTCTTCGTGCCCACATCGAGGCCCATCGTCCGCATCGCACGCCAATCTAGTCTGCAATCCCTGTTTTCGGACCACCCATCCCGTCCGCGGACACGGCCCCGGGGAAGCCTGCCTGCAACCCGTTGGAATTTCGAGCAGTTGCGTGGTGGCCCGAAAAAGCGAGCCGCCGCCCGTCCAAGGCGAAAGGCGGTGGCCCGGGTGCTCGGTAAGGCCTTTTGACGTGCCTTATCCGCTGAAGCACTGGAGCAGATGTTGAGCCCTCTCGTGAACAGGCGAATCTTCGCCTGCCGCAAGCTTGAGGTCTTCGACGCCCTCGGTATCGCCGCGCCGCAGGCGCAGTTCGCCTCGATTCACCCGTGCGAGCACCGCCTTGGGCTCGATGGCGAGTGCGGCCTCATACTCCGCCTCGGCGTCCTCGATTCGTCCCAGCTTGTGAAAGACGGCACCAAGCGCTGCTCGAATCGAAGCGTCCTTTGGGTTCAGCGCCAGCAGGCCGGCGAAGATCTTCTCGGCGCCGTCGATTTGACCGGCATCCAGAAGGTCGAAAGCGAGGCTGCTGATCATCCGGGCATCAGCGGCTGAAAAGCCGAACGCT
>JBAWAM010000653.1:0-3433 GCA_049589315.1 Myxococcaceae bacterium | reverse complement strand
GCTCACTCTGCGCCGAGTGCACGCCGTGGCCGATGCCCTGCGGCTCGAGCGCCAGGGTTCGGTCGACGGACGCGTGCCCTTGGAACTCCCCGGCGTGAATCGTCAGGTCCGGGAACACGGGGCGAAGCGAGCCGATGATCTCGATCAAGGCCGGTGGCAGCGGTTCCTTGTCCGCGCCAGTCACGATCCCCAGTACGTCCAACCCGGACAACGCCGGAGCGTGTTCGGCGACCATCGCCCCCAGGGCGCGGTAATGCGCCTCGGACTCGAACGTCCGGGAGAAGCCCAGGCGCGCCAGCAGGGTCACGCCGGTATTGCGCTGCACCTCGTCCCGGGCGGAGAGTACGGCCAACAAGAGCTCGCGCGAGAGCTCGGCGAAGGCGACCGGTGACACAGTGCGCCATTCCTGGCGCTGGTTCTCCAGCAGCGTCCGGGTCATGGAGAACAGGCTCAGCCGCATCTCCAGACCCTGCGGCGAGTCGACCGCCGCCTCTTCGAAGGCGATCTGGGAGAGCGCCCGGATCGCCTCGACGCTCACATACGCCACCCGGGCCTTCTTGATGCACTCGTAGAACAGCAGGGCGTCGTCCGACGGCCCGGACAGGGTGAGCTGCGGGGCCAGTTGCTCCGGTGTCCGAAACTTTTCGGCCTCGGCGTCGAAAAGAAGCGGGTGGCGGATACCGAATCGTTGCGCGACTTCGGCAAGGGCACGTGGAGAATGGGAGCCTTCGAGGTGTCGGTGAAGATCTACGCGCACGGCCCCCATGTATCAGAACGCGGGGCGCTGGAATGCGGCTTCGAGACTCACTAAGAAGGCATTTCAACCAGGGGAATCGGATGAGATCGTTTGTGGGCGGCGTCGCCGCCGTGCTGCTCCTTGCATCCGGCGCGGCCCGCGCCGAGGACACCGCCAGCGCCCAGGCCCAGGCGCCGGTCTTTGGTTTCAAGAAGTTCGACGTGTTCGGGTACGTGAAGCTCGACTACGCGTATGTGCTTCCTTCGAACCAGGACGCGCTGATCGGCTCGAACAGCGGCTTCCGATTGATCAACGCGCGCCTGGGCGTGGCGATGACCCCGATCGACAAGCTCGACGTGGTGATCTCGGCCGACGGCTTCGTCGCCCAGCGCTCCGCCTCGAACGCGCTGGCCGGCTCGCGCGGGATCGAGCTCCGCGACGCGTTCTTCGAGTACGGGCTCAACCGCTTCCTCCGGGTGCGCGGCGGTCAGTTCAAGGCGCCGTTCAACGTCGAGGAGCTTCTGCCCGACGAGGGGCTGCCATTCGTCACCCGCTCCATCGTTTCTGAGGGACTGCTTCCTCCGGACGGGTATCGGACCTCGGGGATGTCCCTGGAGCGCCAGATCGGCTTGCAGGTCGCCTCCGACCGCCTGGGAGGAGATTTCGCCGTGCAGTACGCGGCTGCGGTGGTCAACGGCAATGGCCCGAACGCCCTGTTCAACGACAACAACGCGGTGATGCCGGTGGCCCGGGTGGCGTTCCTCTATAAGGAAAACGTCTCCGTCGGGATCAACGGCTTCTACAACCCGCGCACGCTCGGCGACCTCCCCAACCGCGTCGACGTCACCGCCATCGGCTACGGCGGCGACGTGAGCCTCCATTTCGGCGGGCTCGACGTCGTCGGCATGTTCCTCATGACCCAGACCGCGTTCCCCGAGACGGGGCTCCCCGCCGAGAGGGCCACGGGTGCGGTGGTCCAGGCCCGTTACCACTTCGAGTCGATCGGTCTCGAGGCGGGGGCGCGCTTCGCCTATCTCGAGCCCAACGACCGGCAGCCGTTCGATCAGCTCACCGAGACCTCGGCGATGGTGGGCTACCGCGTGAAGAACTTCCCGGCGCGGCTCGTGCTCCAGTACACCTTGCGCGGTGAGGAGTCGGGCGTCGCCATCGGCAACGACAGCCTCGACGCGCTCGCGCAGGTCACCTTCTAGAGGATGGGGGCTTCGATGAAGCGCAGCTCCTTGTGGTTCGGTCTGCTCGCCCTCGCGGCGACGGCGGGCGTGCTGCCCATGGCGTGCTCCAGTGGATCGCCCCCTTCGGCCCAGGCCTTCAAGGTGGAGAGCCGGACGCAGCTCGTCGGCGGTCACCGCGCGCTGGCCGACGTGGGCGACTTCAAGCTCACCAACGGCATCATCCAGGTCATCGTCCAGGACATCGGCCATTCGCGCGGCTTCGGCGCCTTTGGCGGATCCCTCATCGACATCGATCTCGTGCGAGGCTCGAGCACGCGCCCCTCCGAGGGACCTGCGGGTAACGACCAGTTCACCGAGCTCTTCCCGGCGTTCCTGCTCGAGGCGATGGAGCCTACGAAGGTGGAGATCGTCGCGGACGGGAAGCAGGGCGGTCCGGCCATCGTCCGGGTGACCGGAGAGGGTGGCGAGTTCCTCTCGATGGCCAAGACGGTGAACGACCTCGTGCTCACGGCGCCGCTGCAGTACCGCGTCGACTACATCCTCGAGCCCGGGAAGCAGTACGTGAAGGCCGAGGTGACCGTCACCAACCCCGAGACCAACGGTCCGGCGCAGTTCCCGATCGAGGTCCCCACCGGGTTCATCACCATGCTTGGCGCAGGGCAGAAGCTCTTCGTCCCCGGCCTCGCGGGTTACGACATGCGCTTCCGGCTCGACGAAGTCTACGCGAAGAAGGCCGCGGTCGACGCGCTTCCGGGAGAGGTCGCGACGATGGTCGCCACCGAGGGCGACGGTGTCTCCTACGCGTTTGCCGCCGACCCGAAGGGGGCCGGCTATCTCTGGAACGAGAGGGCGCCGAAGTACCCGGACGCAGAGCGCGACTCGATGCTGATCCCGCTCGCGTACAGCTCGTTCCTGGGGACCTATTGGGGACAGCTCCCGGAGCTGGCGCCGGGGAAGAGCTATTCCTTCGCCGGCTACCTCGCAGTGGGCGGGGGAGACGTCGCCTCGGCGCAGAAGGTCATCTACGACCTCAAGCAGAAGCCGGTCGGACGCATCTCCGGAACTGTCCGCGAGCAGTCGACGGGCGATCAGGTCGACGACATCACCGTCGTGTTCCAGAACGACAAGGGGCACTACCTCTCGTCCACGCGCACCCGCGACGGTGGGCGCTACGTCGCGTGGGTTCCGCCCGGCACGTATCGGCTCATTGCGTTCGACGATACCCGGGCGCCGGTGTTTCACCAGGATGTCCGGGTCGAGGCGGGCGGCACCGCGAACGCCGACCTCGAGATCCCGCGTCCTGCGTACCTCTCGGTGACCGTCACCGACGATCAGGGGCGGGCGCTGCCAGCGAAGATCTCAGTCGAGGCGATCCCCGACGCCCCCGACAAGGCCGGGCCGCCGTGGACGTTCCTCTACAACCTGCGCTTCGGCGAGGAGCGCCGCGCGACCGACTTCCTCCCGGACGATGCGAACGATCCCGGTACCCGGCGCTATCTGGAGA
>JBAWAM010000652.1:0-11327 GCA_049589315.1 Myxococcaceae bacterium | reverse complement strand
GTCTTTCCGAGGATCTGCGCCTTGATCCAGTGATTCCACCAGGTCGGCTTGATCGCGATGGACGCGTCCGCGTACTCGAGCGCCTTCTTCAGGTCGCCGTTCGACTCGAGCAGCCAGCGCGCCGAGGTGAAGTGGGGACGCCACGCGTCATTGAGCGCGCTTTCGATCCCGGCCAGCACGTGCGCATTCGTGTCCACCTCGACCGGGATGCGCACCCGGACCTTCTCCCACTCGAAGTCGAGCTTCGCGCCGTTGTCCGTCGCGTCGGAGAACAGGAACGTCATGCGCTCACGCAAAGCAGGCATCGTTTCAGGCTTCACCTGGATGCGGATGACGTCCTTCTTCTGGTCGTAGGAATACGAGCCCCACGCGTTGACGTCCGAGTTGAGGATCACCGTCCAGCTCGACTTGCCCGGGATGGTGTGCAGGGCATACGTGCCGGCCGGGACCTCCTTCCCGCCAAACTTGAAGTCGCGGC
Source organism: Myxococcaceae bacterium (assembly GCA_049589315.1). Lineage (GTDB taxonomy): Bacteria > Myxococcota > Myxococcia > Myxococcales > Myxococcaceae > JBAWAM01. The sequence goes on along the minus strand of JBAWAM010000652.1, from coordinate 10,849 downwards.
TGGACTCGAACGTCGTCACGCCGTTCGCGCCGGTCCGCCACACCTTGTCGAACGGAACCAGCCCACCAAAGATCTTCCGGTCCTTCACGCCCGGGCTGGAGTACGCGACCGCGACCTTCGTGAGACCGATCTGCTGCTCGACGCGGGCAGACGGGCTGGACTGCGGCACGGCCGGCGCGTTCTGCGCAGCGGCAGGGAGCGCGCTGAACGAGATGCCGGCGACTGCGAGAGAGGCAGCAAGGATCGCGACACGGGGCTTCATGCGGGGACTTCCTCCGTCAATGGATTGGGGGACGCTCACGGCTCGAGCCGGCCCGCCGAACGACCCCGGGAAGCGGAAATTCCCCGGAGTCGGCGGGCGCGGCATCGTACCGACTGTCGACCATCAAGCAAGCGAGTGTGCCTGCCCACCGGCTGCTTGCCTCCGTGCATCACCGCTCCCACCCTCTGCTACCTCCCGGGTGGTCATTGAATCGAGGCGCGGCTCGACACTGGCCACAGCGCCGGGAAGATCATTCACGCATCAGGAGGTCGAACCATGGCGGGTCTGTCAGCGCGGGATTGCATTCCTTGTCGAGGCGGCGTGCCGAAGCTCGAGGGCGACGCACTGCGCGCGCTCGCGGCCCAGGTCACGGGTTGGTCGGTGGTCGAGGGCCACCACATCGAAAAGGCGTTCCGGTTCCCCGACTTCAAGTCCGCGCTCGCCTTCACGAATCGCGTCGGGGAGCTGGCGGAACAGCAGGGACATCATCCAGATATCCTGTTGGCCTGGGGCAAGGTCCGGATCACGATCTGGACCCACAAGATCGACGGCCTGACCGAGAGCGACTTCATCCTCGCAGCGAAGATCGACGAACTGCCGACCGCATAGCGACGCGACGGCCGGAGTCGTCGCCCATCCCACATCAGCGCCTCGACGCGGCAGGCAGGACTTGCCGGGAGTGGACGTCCTCCCTATCGATCCGCGGGCATGAACGCCCTCGACTCGCCGCCGCAGGATCCGCAGGCCTCGCTGGCGCGTTGGGGCGCCGGCATGATCCGCGCGGCCTTCGACGAGTACCTGGCGCGGTTCCGGGGGATCACCGGGCGGGCCCGCCGTCGCTTCGAAGCCCGCGACTGGCGTGGGCATCAGCGGGACGCGCGCGAGCGGCTGGACGTGGTCACAGAGGTCCTCTGGGCCACGATGCTCCGCCTGCGAACGCAATTCGGCGACGGCGTCCGGGACAAGCGCCTGTGGATGAAGATGCGGTCGCTCTACGCAGACATGGTGCGGGAGCTGCCCACGGTGGAGTTGGCCGAGACGTTCTTCAACTCGGTCACTCGGCGCATCTTCACCACCGTGGGCGTCGACCCCGATATCGAGTTCGTGGCGCCGGCGTGCCCGCCTCCGCCCTCCAACGGCCCGATCCATCGAACCTTCATCCGCAACGGGTCGACGGAGGCGCTGCTGGCGGAGATCCTCCGCTCGTACGCTTTCGAGAGCCCCTACCGCGACTTCGAGGGGGACGTGAAGACCGGCGCCGCGTTGATCGATCGTCACTTCGCGCGATGCGGCGACGGGCGTCCCCCCGAAGTCATCGAGCTGGCGATCCCCAGGTTCTACCGCGGTAAGGGCGCCTATCTGGTGGGCAGGGCGCTGCACAACGGGGAGACCATCCCCTTCATCCTCGCGCTCCTCCACGTCGAGGACGGCGTCTACCTCGACGCGGTCCTCCCGACCTACAAGGACGCCCGGGTGCTCTTCAGCTTCGCCCGCTCCTACTTCCACGTGAACATCGAGCGCCCCTACGACCTGGTGGACTTCCTCCAGTCCATTCTTCCGATCCGGCGCAAGTCCGAGCTCTACATCTCGATTGGCTACAACAAACACGGCAAGACGGAGCTGTACCGGGACATCCTCGCCCACCTCTCTACCACCGACGAACGGTTCGAGCTCGCCCAGGGAGACCGCGGGCTCGTGATGATCGTCTTCACGCTCCCGTCGCTCGAGCTGGTCTTCAAGGTGATCCGCAGCCGCTTCCTTCCTCCCAAGTCCACCAGCCGCACCGAGGTGAAGAACAAGTACAAGCTCGTGTTCCGGCAGGACCGCGCCGGACGCCTCGCAGACGCGCAGGAGTTCGAATTCCTCGCCTTCGACGCGGGACGGTTCGCCCCCGACCTGCTCATGGAGCTGCTGAGCGAGGCGTCTGACACCGTGCGGGTCGAAGGGAACACGGTGATCATCCAGCACCTGTATGTGGAGAAGAGGGTCCGGCCCCTGAACCTTTTCCTCCGCGAAGCCGGTGCAGCAGACGCGCGCGAGGCGCTGAACGACTACGGCCAGGCGATCCGCGATCTCGCGGCGACGAACACCTTCCCCGGCGACCTGCTGCTGAAGAACTTCGGCGTCACGCTCAACGGGCGGGTGATCTTCTACGACTACGACGAGCTCACGCTGGTGACGGAGTGCAACTTCCGCGACCTGCCCACCGCCTCGACGGACGAGGAGGAGATGAGCGGAGAGCCCTGGTTCTACGTGGGCCCCAACGACATCTTCCCCGAGGAGTTCATCCGGTTTCTCGGGCTGACGCCTGAACAGGAGCAGGCGTTCCTGTCTGCGCACCGTGACCTGCTCACGTCTTCCTTCTGGCGCGAGATGCAGGCGCGCGTCCAGGCGGGGGAGATCGTTGACGTGTTTCCGTATCCGCCGGACCGCCGGCTCAGCGGGGGCGAGGCCACGACGCACTGACCTCGAACTCCGCGGTCACCGGGCCGTGATCGCTGGTCCCGAACTCCCGATGGGAGCGACAGGATCGCGCGCGATCGGCGAGTCCTCGGCTGGCCAGCACATAGTCGATACGCCAGCCGAAGTTGCGCTGGCGGAAGTTCCTCCACGGTGCCCACCACGAGAACAGGCGATCGTTGTCCGGATCGAACTGGCGGAGCAGGTCCACCATCCCCGCGTCGAGGATGTGCCGCATCCAGCGCCGCTCCTCCTCGGTGGTGCCGACCTGACCCGGCTTCCGCATCACCGGGTGCACGTCCCGATCCTCGAGTGCCACGTTCAGGTCGCCGCAGATGAGGAGCTCGGCGCCGTTCGTCAGCTCGCTTCGAACGAACGCGTCCAGGCCTTCGAGGAACCGCAGCTTCGCCTGGAAGTCCTTGCCGCCGTTGGGGACGTAGACGGAGGCGACCATCAGAGGCCCAAGCCGCACCGCCACCACCCGATTCTCCTCGTCGAAGGGCGGGTGGAAGAACGCAGGCTGCTCCGGGAACGTCTCCTTGCGGAGGTTGATGGCTACGCCGGAATAGCCTTTGTGCCCGTGCCAGAAGCACCAGTAGTCCGCGAGCTCGCACAGAGACGGGGGAACGGCGTCGGGCGAGGCCTTGATCTCCTGGAGGCAGACGATGTCCGGCCGCTGGGTGAGCACCCACTCGAGCACCTGTGCCTCGCGTGCCCGGATGCCGTTCACGTTCCAGGTGGTGACCTTCATCGCTGAGAACATGCGCGGCGATGGGCGGCCCCGCTGCGGAGTTCGTTCGTGCGACGGCGCTCGGCTGTTAGGCTGGCGAGCACATGGTCCGGATCATTCCGTTGGGTGGGTTGGGCGAGATTGGCTTGAACGCGATGGTCGTGGAGGCCGCGGGGGAGCGCCTGCTCATCGACTGCGGTCTGATGTTCCCCGGCGCCGACATGCACGGCGTGGGCGTGCTCTACCCGGACCTCGGCTTCGTGCTGGGCGAGATCGAGCGGCTCGGTGGCGTGGTGCTGACGCACGGGCACGAAGACCACGTCGGCGCGCTCCCCTCGTTGCTCCGCCACACCTCCGTTCCGGTCTACGGCACGGCCTTCACCCTCGCGCTGGTGCGGCACCGCCTCGAAGAGCAGGGAATGGAGGCGGACCTCCGGGAGATCGCGCCGCGTCACCCGTTCAAGGTCGGCCAGGCCTTCACGGTGGAGCCGTTCCGGGTGGTGCACTCGATGCCCGACGCCATTGGCCTGGCCATCCGCACGCCGGAAGGGATCCTGATCCACACCGGCGACTTCAAGCTGGACGAATCGCCGCTGGATGGATTGCCCACGGATCTGGAGCGGCTGGGCGAGCTGGGCGATGAAGGCGTGCTCTGTCTCCTCAGCGATTCGACCAACTCCGAGATCCCCACGCCGACCGCGTCCGAACGGGTGGTCGCCGAGTCCTTCGAACGGCTGTTCCCTCAGGCCCAGGGACGGCTGGTCGTGTCGATGTTCGCGTCGAACGTGCACCGCCTCCGCCACACGCTGGAGCTCTGCGAACGCCTCGGACGGAAGGTGGTGCTCTCCGGTCGAAGCCTGGTGCGCAACGTCGATCTGGCGCGGCAGGTCGGCGCTCTCAAGGTGCGATCGGATCTGATCATCCCGGTGGAGGACTCGTACCGACTGCCGCCATCGCAGGTGGCGATCCTCGCCACCGGAGCGCAGGCCGAGGAGCGCTCGGCGCTGGTGCGGATGGCCCAGCCTCCCGGCGCCAGCGACGGCGACCTCCGGGTCGGCCAGGGTGACACGGTCATCCTGAGCTCGCGGGCGATTCCGGGGAACGAGCGGGAGATTGCGATGTTGCTCGACCAGCTCCACGAGCGCGGCGCGCACGTCATCTACGGCGGGACGACGCCAGGGGTACACGTCTCCGGGCATGCCTCCGCGCCACAGCAGGCGCAGGTCCTTCGCACGGTCCGGCCCCGGCACTTCATTCCCATCCATGGAGAGGTCCGCCACCTTCACACGCACCTCGAGCTGGCCCGCGAGTGTGGCGTTGCGCAGGAACGACTGTTCTTCGCCCGGGATGGTGACGTGATCGCGTTCGAAGGCGGCCGGGGCAGTAAGAGGGGCTCGGTGCCGGTCGGGCGCGTCTACCGCGACCGCTGGGGCAAGGGCGACGTCCTTCCGGAGGCGATCGCCGAGCGGCACAAGCTGGCAGAGCTGGGCATCATCGTCGCGGTCGTGGTGGTGGACGGTTCGCGCGGAGCGGTCGTGAGCGGTCCACACCTGACCGGCCGCGGGCTCTCGCGCGACGAGGAGGCGCACCTCCCGGACGCCGCCGGCCGCGTGGGCGCGATGCTCTCCGAGATCTCCCCTGCCCTGTTCGGCGACGTCGCCTTCGTCCGCGAGGAGCTCACCCGGGCCGTCCGCCGCGTCTTCAAGGAACAGACCGGGAAGCGTCCGGGTGTGCTGCCCGTCGTCGTGAAGCTCTGATAGGAGTCCCGCCCATGCCTTCGTTCGACGTCGTCTCCAAGGTGGACCTCCAGGAGGTCGACAACGCAGTGAACAACGCCCGGAAGGAGCTCAGCACGCGCTTCGACTTCCAGGGGACGAAGACGGAGATCACCCTCGGCGAGGACAACGCCAGCGTGCTCCTCCGCTCCAACAGCGAGCCCAAGCTGGACAACGCCTATGAGGTGTTCCTCAACAAGGCGGTCAAGCGCGGCCTGTCTGCCTTCGCCATCCACCGCAATGACGTCGAGCAGGTCGGGATGGGGATGGTGAAGCAGGTCATCACCATCAAGCAGGGCATCAGCCAGGAGAACGCGAAGGACCTGATCAGGGTCCTGAAGGATTCGAAGCTCAAGGTGCAGGGCTCCATCCAGGCGGATCAGCTCCGCATCACCGGCAAGAACCGGGACGACCTGCAGGCCGCCATCGCCCTGCTGCGCCAGCAGCAGGAGCGGCTCACGCTGGACCTCCAGTTCACGAACTTCCGGGAGTGAGTCGCTCCATGACTCGTCTGCTCGCGTCGTTCGTCGTCGCCAGTCTCCTGATGCCGGGGCTTGCCCTGGCGCAGAAGACGCGGCCGGTTCCGGCACTGAAGAAGGACGTGAGGGTCGACGGCCAGCTCGACGAGCTCGCCACCGGCCTCGCGCTGAAGCCCATCCAGGGCGACGCCTGGTCCGGGCGCGTCGCGTACCGGAAGGACACGCTGTACCTGGCCGTGGAGGCGAAGGGCGCCGCGTCCCCGGAGGACGTGATCGAGGTCTCGCTGCATTTCCCGTCGGCAGGCACGACCGCGGAGGGGCGTGTGCTGCGCTTCGGGGTGGACGGGCGTCAGGACCCGTTGATCCGGTCCCGGGCGGTGCGCCGGGAGGACGGGCTCGCAGTGGAGGCCGCGCTTCCGGCCCGAGCACTCCCCCGCTTCCCGGCCCGGGGGCCCCTCGCCTTCGACCTGTGCGTCACCTGGAAGGGCGCGAGCAACTGCGCCCAGGGCGCCATGTCCGGAGGTGCGGCGCGCCTCCCCGAGGACTTCCGCAAGGCGCTCGAGCTCAAGGTCCCGGAGTCTGTCATCGGAATCGAGGGCCGCCCGGGCGGCTGGGTGGGGTACGCGCTGCTCCACTACCCCGTCTGGGTGTCGTCGGACGGTCCCCTCACCGCGACGGAGCTCCGACGCCTCGTCACCGACCGTGAGGTCGACCCGAAATCTGCGGGCATCAATCTACCGGACGTGCTGGTTCTGCCGGACGGGAAGAAGCTGTTGACCGTCCTCTCGGGACAAGACCCGTACGAGGTGCCGGGGAAGTGCGATGTCGACCGGGAGCTCCGGCTCGGGCTGTACCTGGTCAGGGGCCAGGCGGCCGAGCGGGTGCTCGAGTGGCCGGCATCGACGTGCCCCCTGGGCCGTGCGGCCGCGGTCGAGTTGGACGAGCACGGCGAGCTGAGTTTGGGGTACACCAACGGCGCAACGGTCACCTTCGTCTGGTCGAAGGACCATTTCGAGCGGACCGAGATTGGAAGCAGGTAGCCAAGTGGCAGGACAGACAAACAAGAACCTCTACATGATGACCCTGGGGTGCCCGAAGAACCGGGTGGACTCCGAGGTCATGCTCGGCACGCTCACCCACCGCGGCTACAAGCTCGTGCAGGATCCGTCGGACGCCGAGGTGATCGTCGTCAACACGTGCGCGTTCATCGGCCCCGCCAAGCAGGAGTCGATCGACTCGATCCTCGAGCTGGCGCAGTACAAGAAGGAAGGCCAGTGCGGCACGCTCGTGGTCACCGGCTGCCTGTCCCAGCGCTACGGCGCGGAGCTGGCGAAGGAGATGCCCGAAGTGGACCACTTCCTGGGCACCTCCGCGTACGTGCAGATCGGGGATCTGCTCGCGGCCGAGGCAGCGCCGCGCCAGATCATCCCGGATCCGGACTACATCCACGACGCCGCCACCCCGAAGATCAACTCCTCGCCGAGCTACACGGCGTATCTGAAGATCTCCGAGGGCTGCGACAACAAGTGCGCCTTCTGCATCATCCCGAAGCTGCGCGGCGGCCAGCGCTCCCGGACCATCGAGGACATCGTCACAGAGGCGAACCAGCTCGCGGCGGACGGCGTGGTCGAGCTGAACCTGGTCGCGCAGGATCTCACCGCCTACGGCCATGATCTTCCGGGCAAGCCGAAGCTGCACGATCTGCTCCGCGTGCTCTGCCGCGAGACGCCCGACACCGTGCGCTGGATCCGGCTGCACTACGCCTACCCGCGCGTGTTCCCGGACGAGCTCATCGACGTCATGGCGACCGAGAAGAAGATCGCGAAGTACCTCGACATGCCGCTGCAGCACGCGTCGGACAAGCTGCTGATGCGGATGAAGCGCGGGCGCGACTCGAAGTTCCTCCGCGAGCTGCTGGCGAAGCTGCGCGAGCGCGTGCCAGGGCTGACCATGCGCACCTCGGTGATCGCCGGCCTTCCCGGTGAGACCGAGGAGGACTTCCAGATGCTGAAGGACTTCGTCATCGAGCAGCGCTTCGATCGACTGGGGTGCTTCCAGTACTCCGACGAGGAAGGCACCGCCGCCTATGACCTGGACGGAAAGCACCCCGAGGAGCTGATCGAGCGCCGGTGGCGGGAGGTCATGGCGATCCAGCAGCGAATCAGCCGCGAGATGAACCGCAAGTTCGTCGGCAAGCAGCTCGAGGTCCTCGTCGAAGGCCCCAGCGAGGAGACCGAACACCTCCTCGTCGGCCGCCACGAAGGCCAGGCGCCGGACATCGACGGGCTCGTCTACATCAACGACGGGATGGCGTATCCGGGCGAGATCGTCACCGTCGAGATCACCGAGGCGCACGACTACGATCTGATCGGTCGCGTGGTGAGCCGCGCGGATCCGAAGGATCGCCCGCTGAAGCCCCGTGACGGGATCAAGCTGCCCGTCGTGGGCGCACCGCGGTAGGTCTCAGGCCGGAGAACGCGACCCTCGAGCCCGCTCCAGAGTGGGAGCCGGCTCGAGTGCGCATTCTCCGGTACAAGCGTACCTATCCGCGTTCGACCGGGAGACTCAGCGCATTCCACGCGAGCATTCCCCCGGCGAGGTTCATCACACGTTGGAAGCCCTGCTTCGCGAGGAACGCCGCGGCCTGGCCCGACCTGCCGCCGGACTTGCACACCATCAGGTACGTTTCGTCCTTGTTCCAGCCCTGGAGCTGCTGCGGCAGCGTCCCGAGCGGCACGAGCTGCGCACCTGCGACGTGGCCGAGCTCACCGATGTACTCATGCGGCTCGCGCACGTCGATGATCCGGACGCCGTCGAGGGCGCGCTCAGCCACCGCCGGTTGGACATCGCGAAAGCCCTCGGGGCGCGCCGTCGCCTGCTCGTACAGATTCGTCATCCCCGCGTCATACCCGGTTTTGACGGAGATCGTCCGGGTCTCCCGTCCAGCTCAGCTTGCGGTCGAGCTCGCCGGTCTCTTCCAGCGACCTGAGCGCATCGTAGCTGCCGATCAGCTCTCCCCCGATGAAGACCTGTGGCGTCTCCGTACGCCCTCCAGACCGGTCGACCATCTCCCGACGGCGGTCGTCGGCGAAGGTGATGTCGATCTCCCTGAACAACGCGCCCTTGAGCATCAGGAGTTGGCGCGCCCGGGCACAGGCCGCACAGTCCTCTTTCACGTAGATCTCGACGGGCTTCATTCGTCCGAGCCCTCCTTCGCGGAAAAGTAGGGAGGCGCCCGCCGAGGTGCGAGCGTCTGCCTGCCATGGTTCAGCGGCCTGCTCGCCCACCCCCCGGGGGGTCGAATTGGCGGTGGCGTTTTGCTTCAGTCCGCGGTCATGAGAATCGGCATCGTCGGTGGGGGACCTGCGGGCCTGTACTTCGCCATCCTGATGAAGAAGGCCGATCCGGCCCACGACATCGTCGTCTACGAGCGCAACGCGGCGGATACGACGTTCGGTTGGGGAGTCGTCTTCTCCGACGAGACGCTGGGGAACCTCCTCGAAGCGGATCCGGAGACCCACCGGGAGATCACCCGGACGTTCGCCCACTGGGACGACATCGACATCCGCCTCAAGGGAGAGGTGTTCCGGTCCTCGGGCCACGGCTTCTCCGGCATTGCCCGGATGAGCCTGCTGCGCATCCTCCAGCAGCGCGCCCTCTCGCTGGGTGTGCGGATCGAGTTCGGCCGGGAGATCGACCAGGTCCCCGATCCTGCCGACTTCGACCTGCTCGTCGGCGCCGATGGCATCCGCAGTCGCGTGCGCGCCACCTGGGAGGAGGTCTTCCAACCGAGACTCGACGTGCGCTCTGCGCGCTACATCTGGCTGGGCACCCACAAGCTGTTCGACGCGTTCACCTTCCTCTTCGAGGAGCACCGCCACGGGCTCTTCCAGGTCCACGCCTACCGGTTCGACGCGTCGACCAGCACCTTCATCGTCGAGTGCGACGAGACCTCGTGGCGCAAGGCGGGGCTGCATCGGATGAGCCCCGAAGAGGGCGCGACCTGGCTCGAAGAGGTCTTCGGGAAACACCTCGACGGGAACAAGCTGCTCCTCAACAACTCCACCTGGCTCAACTTCGTCACCGTCCGCAACCGCACCTGGCGACACCGGAACGTGGTGCTGGTCGGAGATGCAGCGCACACCGCGCACTTCTCCATCGGTTCGGGGACGAAGCTGGCGCTGGAGGACGTGATCGCCTTGGTCGACGCGATCAAGGCTCACCCGCGCGACATCCCCGCCGCGCTCGAGACCTACGAGACCAAGCGCCGCTCGATGGTCGAGCGCACACAGAAAGCGGCGCAGGACAGCCTCCTCTGGTTCGAGAGCACGATGCGCTATTGGAAGCTCCCCGCCCTGCAGATGGCGTTCAGCTTGCTGACCCGGAGCAAGCGGATCGGGTTCGACAACCTGAGGGTGCGCGATCCGGAGCTCGTGGACCGGATGACCCGCTGGTTCGCGGAGAAGTGCGAAGCGCTCGAGCCGGAGCGCCCTGCCCCGCCGCCGATGTTCACGCCGCTGAGACTCCGCGACCTGGTGCTGGAGAACCGGGTCGTGGTCTCCCCGATGGCGATGTACTCGGCCGAGGACGGGACCCCGAATGACTTCCACCTGGTGCACCTCGGGAGCATGGCGCTGGGCGGCGCGGCGCTGCTGACGACCGAGATGACCTGCGTCTCCGAGGAGGGCCGCATCACCCCCGGATGCGCGGGCATGTACAAGCCCGAGCACGAGCCGGCGTGGCAGCGGATCGTGGAGTTCGTACACACCCGCTCCCCCGCGAAGTTCTGTCTGCAGCTCGGCCACGCGGGGCGGAAGGGTTCGACGCGCCTTCCCTGGGAGCGGGGCTACGACGTTCCCCTGGCCTCCGGAAGCTGGCCGCTGCTCTCGGCCTCGGCGATTCCGTGGTCGCCCGGGCACCAGGTCCCCCGCGCCGCGACCCGCGAAGACATGGACCGGGAGCGCGAGCAGTTCGTTCGCGCCACCGAAGCCGGTGAACAATGCGGGTTCGACATGCTCGAGCTGCACATGGCGCACGGTTACCTGCTGGCGAGCTTCCTCTCTCCCCTGACGAATCGGCGCGACGACGAGTACGGAGGGAGCATCGAGAACCGGCTGCGCTTCCCGCTCGAGGTCTTCGACGC
>JBAWAM010000651.1:0-8050 GCA_049589315.1 Myxococcaceae bacterium | reverse complement strand
ATTCGCTGCGCAGATTTCTCGGCGACATCGACACTTCGCAGGAGGCTGCGCTGCTCGCATTTGCCCATGGCTACAGCCTCTCCTGCGACGACCTCGAGCGGGGCGGCGTGCGGGCGAATCCGCTGGGCGGGTATGACGTCATCGGGACGCGAGGTTTCGCCTGCGGTGTCGGCACGGAGGTGACCCAGTTCATCCTCCGGGTGACTGCGTCGGGGGAGGTCGAGGAGGCGAGCCGGCAGACCATCGAGCGCGGTTCGCCCAATTGCTACGTCGGACGTCGCCCTGCCGGGCTCCATCAGCGCCCTGCGATGGGTCGGACGGGTGCTCCTGGGCGCCACTTCGCGGAGGTGGCGCAGCTCGAAGCCGCTGCGGTGGATGCATTCCTGCGGCTCCGGGCCGAACTGCGGGTTCATGGTGCACCTCGTACGCTGCAGCAGTCGGCGCTGGTCAGCGCGGTGGAGGAGGTGTCGCACGCGCAGGTGACGCGACAGCTCGCAGAGGCTCACGGTGCGCGTCCGGTCGCGCCGCACATTGCGAAGCTCCCGCTACGTCCGCTGTTCGAGGTCGCGCTCGATAACCGGGTCGAAGGCTGCGTGCGCGAAACCTGGGGCGCGCTCGTCGCGCATCATCAGGCGGTGCACGCACGTGACCCGCGGACGAAGCAGGTGATGGCGCGGATCGCGGTCGAGGAGACGCATCACGCCGCGCTTTCATGGGCGGTGGATCGCTGGGCGTGCTCGAAGCTCGATCGCGCTGATAGGGCGGCGTTGGGCGAAGCGCAGGTGCGCGCGGCGGTCGAGCTGCGTGATGAAGCCGCCGGCCGGGTCGACGCTGACCTCGTCGACAAGGTAGGGCTGCCCGAGCCGGAGAAGGCGGTCGCGCTCGTAGAGCAGCTCACGCGCGAGTTGGCCGCCTGATGGCCTCGGGCGGGTCCTGGTCGGAGTAGCGCAGCGCGGCGCTGGCCAACCTCCTGCCCGGGAGCGCGAAGGCCCCGTCGGAGCTAAAAGCTCCGGAGCCCGACGTCGACCGTCCCTGAAGGACAAACGTCGGCGCGCGCCGGTCGCGACTGCGGCATGCTCGCTCAATGACCGCTCGTCGCGTGCTCGCATTGGTATTCATCCTCGCCATCGTGATGCTCGAACGCCTCGCCTACTACGGCGTTCGCTCGGTGCTGGTGTTGCTGATGACGAAGCAGCTCTCCATGTCCCATCAGGACGCCTTCGGCGTGTACCAGGCGTTCACAGTGGCGATCTATCTGCTGCCGTTCCTCGTTGCGCCCATCGCCCTCGCCAGCGGGCCCAGGATTCCACTCGTCGCCGGCGGCATCGTCGCAGTCGTCGGTATGGCATTGCTCGGCTTCGGGGATGCATCGCAGCTCCAGGTGGCGCTGGCGCTGTTCGCGCTCGGCGTGGCCGGAATCAAGGTGGGCCTCTATTCGCTCGCGGGCGAACTGGTCACGGGCCTGCCGACGTCCGCGTCGCTGGGGTTGTTCTCGATGGCCTACGTCGCGATCAATGTCGGCGCCTTTGCAGCACCGCTCGTCTTCGGAACCCTGGGTGCGACCCGTGGGTTTTCGAGCAGTGTCATCGCTGCCGCGGGCGTGATGTTCCTGGCCACGCTGCTGTCGGCCGCGGCCGCCGTCATCTCCAATCCTGTCAAGCCAACCGACGTCCCTCGGCCGATCGGGCTCGCGGGGGCAGCGCTCTATACGATCGCGGTCCTCCCGATCCTCCTGCTCACGGAGCTCTCGGGCACAGTTCAATACGACGTCATCCAGGCACAGCAGCCCGAGTCGATGATATGGTTCACCGCGCTCAACCCGGGGACGGTCGTTCTCGTCGGAGGGGTGTTTGCAGGGGTGATGTTGGTGCTCGCCGCAAGGCGGGTCCGGGTCCGACCGGAGTACATCTTCGCGGCCGGGAGCCTGCTCTTTGCGGCCGCCGCGCTTCCGCTCCTTCTCGCCGACAGCAGTTCGAGCGGTACAACCCCGTCCGTCGACAGCATCGTCATGAGCACGGTTCTTGGCGCAGTCGGTGAGCTCCTGGTGATGGTGGCCGGCCTCGCCCGCGTCGGAACCTGCGCGCCCTCTCGCTTCGTCCCATTCGGATTCGCGGCGTGGTTCGGGGTCGCGTTGTTGGCCAATCGGGCCGTAGGACTCGCTACGGACCCCTCGACCCAGCGACTCCTGCTCTGGGTCGCGATGGGCCTCACCCTGGCAGCGGGCGTTGGCATCGCGGCACTCTCCGGCTTGATGGAACGCTCCCTCTTGAAGCCCGAGCGCGAACCCTCCCCAGGCCCGTCACCGCACCCGGTCACCACCTGAGCAAAAGCTTCCTCCCGCATGAGGGAGCAAACGCGAGCCCTGGCGGGTGTCAGTGCTCGTGGCCCGGGGCGTGGGCGTAGCCGTGGGCGTACCTCGAGCACCTTGACCTCGAAATGCAGGGTCTTGCCGGCCAGGGGATGGTTGAAGTCCACCACCACGGTGTCGCCCTCCTGCCTCCGCCGCGCGATCTCCTGGGGCGCCATGCGTACAGCCTGTTCGCGCGAGCGGGGACGTTTCAACCGGATGGACTCGCGTCCGTCAGGCGGAAGTCGCGCGCAGTGCGTCAATGGAGCAGCAGGCGCCACCGTTCTGCGCGCGTGCGCGGATCCATCTCGCCGTTCTCCGCCAGCCAGGGGCCGCTTCCCAGCTTCCGTAGGCGGTCGTATTCGGTCGCGTTCAGGGGAATCAGCTCCAGCAGGTGCACCGGAGGACCGCCTTCGGCCAGGGCCACCCGCCCTGCGTCTCCGAGCACGAACCCGGCCGCGCCGATCTCTTCGACCGCAAATCCGACAGTGTCGCCGGCCTTGAACGTGTTGACGCCTCCGTCATGACGGTGCACGTGTTGCGCCACGGTCGCGAGCACGGGCGCGATCAGAGGGTGGTGCGTCGACATCGCCGCGATGAGCTCCACGTGCGCAGTTCCGTTTTCGCGTGTCCCTCCCGGCTGCGGCACCCTGCCGACCCCGTTCGTGACGAGGTAGAACCCGGCACCGCCGCCCGCATCGAGCACGTCCACCTCGATGACCGGAGCTCCTTCTTCGGCCTCGGGCGTCAACTTCGTCTCCCAGGACGCGGACAGGTGCTGTGAGATCCTTCCCAGGAAGAGCTCGCGATAGGTGTTGAACGCCACAGTCGGAGCAGCATTCGTCTGCCAGAGCGCGCGCGTCCCACCGGGGTTGCCCTCGCGCTGGAGCGAAATGCGGGCACTCGTCGCGCTTGAACCCGCCCCGGATTCCAGCGTTCCCACCCGGTACCTCTCCGCGTCGCCGTTGATCGGTTCCAATGCGTAGGCCCCGACCGCCGCGCCCACCGGCACCTCGACGATGTCCCCCGCGCTCAGGGGTTGGTTCGACCTGACCATCCTCTGGCACGTCACCAGGAGCGCTTCCAGTGCACGGTCGAGCTGCCACCGATCGTCCGGATCGACCTCGAGCTCGACATCCGGCAACCCGTGCAGGCACATGCCGAAGGTCGCGTAGTTCCGTCGCTCCGGATCGAGCGCCCAGCCCATCCACGCACCGAAGGGGCGGGCATCGAGATCCTCGACATCACCGACGCGTCTGCGGAAGCGATCCGCGGGAACCACGGTCCCCGCCTGCGGCAGGATGACGGCCCGCCCGTGTTCGAGGAGCGCCAACGCGATCCTGGACAGGTCGCGCAAGCCTCCCTGAGGTCCCCAGGGGACCTGTGGATTGCCGACGAGGCGCATGAGCGGGACCTGCCCTGACAGTCCCAGCGACAATCCGATGAAGCCCTGCCCCGGATCGAAGTCCTCGGGTGCACCGAGCTCTGCGAGGCGCTCACGCGGAAACGGCCCCGCGCCGACGTACGTCAGTGCATCGTGCCGGCCCGCGCCAAGTCGGATCTGTCCGTCGGTGCTGACGCGTATACCGCGGCTGTCGAGTCCGATCCGCCCGGCCCATTTCCTGAACGCATCCGGGCCCGTCGGAGGTGGCTCGTTCAGGAGCACGACGATCCACCCAAGCCCCAGGCATGTGGCCGCCGCTTCCCCGACCGGATCGCTCGACGGCTTCCGTCCGAGCGCGGCATCACGCGCCGCGAGGAGGTCGTCGTAGGTCGAGGACTCTGCGTCGAGCACGATCTCGAGCGCACGCCAACCGCCCAGCGGATGGGCACCGAGGGCGCGAACCGTCACCTCTGCGCCGACGACGGGCTCGAACCCGCGACACGCCGACCTGCCGAAGCGAAGGGTGGCTCCGTCTTCCAGAGTCAGCGTGCCCACCGCGTCGAGAACATTGAACGTAGCGATGCGCGCCGCACACGGAACCTGCGGAGCATCAGGACCCGGGACAGCTGTGTCGGTCGGTGCGGCGGGCTTCGGTGAGCGGCGAAAACGGTCGAAGATCCCCATTCGCGGAGACATACCCCCGCCGCAATCACAGTGCCATGGGCGTCAGCCCTGTCACATGAGGGAACTACTCAGGCTTGATTCGAGGTTGCGCTCCGCGGGCGTGAGTTCTCCAGCATCTTCGCTGGGTTGAGCTTTCCCGTCGGCGTGAAGTCGTTTTCGCGCGGTACGCCAACTCAGCAGGCAGGAAGATCGGGCGTGCGCCAGTTCAGAGATTCGCCCCGCTCGTCGCTGACGTCGAATGAAGTGGGGAGGGCGGAAAGCGGTGCTCGGCGGGTGCAGCCCGTTCGAGAACACCCACGCGCCCGCGGACTGCATCTCCTGATTGAGGTCGGACACGTCACGCATGATCTTCTCCAGTTTGACCGAGGCCGGCGGCGGTCCGTCCGGCTGGTAGATGCTGAGCAGGTACTGCTTCATCGGCGCTTCCTCCTGTTCAACCCCGGCGTCGCGCCGGCGTCTCTCCCTCTATACGGACGGGAATTCGCCGGATCGACACGTCACCTTCGGCGGTGCGTCTCGACGCGATGACTCGTTCCACTCGTCCATTCGGCCGAGTTGGCGACGCTCCACTTCGCGATCTAGAAATCGCGGACCTGTTCACCCACACGGTGTCCTCATGAGTTTCTGGAAGCGGATACTCGGCGGCCGGCCCCCGAAGGCTCCGAGCCTCTCTGACGAGGGATTCTCGTCGTTCCTGCGCGGCTGGGAGTACGAGCTGAGATCCACTCGGACCCGAGTGGACGCAGTCGATCCTGCGTGAGTTCGACTACGCGACCCATACAGGCAAAGACCGCGTGTTCACGGATCCTGTTGTCTTCGGTGGGGTCAAGCAGTTGGTGGCTGGCGTCGCGCGCATGGGGATGCCGCTCGACGTCGGGTGTGACGACAGGGAAGAGACGCTCCTCATCAAGCTGTGCAAGATGGGGTTCAACGGCGAGGCCGGCGCCCGAAGGTTGGAGTTGCTGAAGCTCCTGTTGGACGACGGCGCCAGGCCCGATCATCAGCGCCGTCCTCGAGGACCAGACCCATGGGTCGGAGGCTGTGTCGGCCCTGCTCAGGCATGGCGCGGAGCCCCACAAGATGGTCTCCGGCACGATGTACGAGTTCGGCTTCGCCAGGTTCAAGGTCGACGGCTACCTCGACACGGTAGCCGCGCCCGCGGCCCCCGGTTCGGCGATCGACTACGCCAGGGCGAGCGGCAGCTCAACACTGGCGCTTCTCGAGTGACAGGGAGCGGCCGCTGTTGTCAGGATCGAGGGCACAACATGGGTCAGACCAGGTTCCGACAACTCAACGAGGGGTGGAACGCAGAACCCAATGCGCCCGAGCCGCGGATAAGCGTGGAACGGGGCGAACTTCGGCTGCGCTTCCTTCTCAACCCGTTCGAATTCGACCTGCCAGAGGAGGGAATCGGCGAGCTGCGCTTTCGCAACTGCTGGCGCTATCGACTCGGAGCTACCAACGACGAGGGCTGGTATCGCGGACAATGCCGCTTCAGTCGACTCGCTCCGGCATGGGGTGAGTTCTACGAGGTCACGGGCGATCTGCTGCTGAATGACCGCCTCGAGTGGATAACGCCTGGGTCGCCTGGCGCCAGCTCGCGCCACTTCCTCTTCTACCTGCGCGACGAGACCTTCGAGTGCGACGCAGAGGACTGGTCGTTCTCGATCGTCGACGACTTCTTCTAGATTTGGTGGCGCCCATGACCGAGACGTACTTCACCGGCTCTACGAGAGCGACGCGCCCCACCCGTACATCTGGATGAGCGGCGTAGGGCCTCCAGTTCGTGAAGGCCGTAGCGCTCGAGGAGCGGAACGAGCCTGCGCAGGAAGGTCTCCAGCAGCGACTCGACGTCAGCGTCCTCGGGCGGAGGCAGCGGGTGGAAGGTGCCGTCATCCGCGAAGATCGGCGTCCAGCCTGAGGATCGCAATGGGTCTGTCCCTCGTGCTGCGCCTGGCCGCTCAGGTCTTCATCAAGCCAGACGCTTCGAGCACACGAAGGGCCTTCGCGAACTCGGAGCCACCACCAGAAAGGCTTCCAGGGAGCATGACGAGTCGCTTTCGCGGTAGCCCATTGTCGAGGAAATGGACGACGAAGTACCCCCGCGTCAGTGGTGGACGAGGCCGATGGGCCTCCACGCGCTGGATGGAAGAAAGCAGGATCTCGGGTACCGCGGTCAGGCCACGACTACGCACGATCCCGTGAACGAGGAACAGCGAAAACAGGCACAGAAATGCGCCCATCACGAGCTGCTCATCGAGGATGGAGCGGACACCACTGAAGGCGGAGATGGCTGCCACCGCGACGTAGACGATCAGGGGCCGGCTGATGGACGAACCGACCAGAGCATGCGCCGCCACCCCTCGCATGCCCTCGCGCGACAAGACCATACGGTCATCGGTGATCGTGCACGTGCCCATCTTCGTCCGAAATGTCCGTGATTCTTCGTCCAAGGCCATCAAGATCTCTCCACCCCTTCCTTCCATGGCTACCAGAAGCGATGTCGAGACGTCGAGACGCCTTCGACCCGCGTGGCCTCCGCACCCCGGCATCAGGGCGAGTAGTCCAAGGTAGCGCGCGATGGCTCGCAAGGCGGGGGGGGGGCGCAGGGCATCGCGGGTGGTTGGTGGCCGAGGATTGCAGGGCGGGTGGACGCAGATGGGCGGTTTGGCGGTCGTCGGGCAGGGCTGGGCGTTGGCGCGACGTGTCGCGCGAGGGCCGGGTGGAGGTCAGGCGGCGACGGGCGGTGCGCGTGGGCGCCGGAGGGCGCCGAGAAGCTTGGCGATGGAGGCCGGGTCGGTGACCACCGCCTGCATGGTCATGCGCCCCCCGCATGCGCCGCATGACTTCACGTCCACGTCGAACGTTCGGCGCAAGGCGGTGGCGGCACCATGGCCGCAAGCGCACCGGAAAGCTCGGGCTCTGCGGGCTCGCCGCTCTCCTTGGCCGTCTCCAGCGTGCCTCGCTGCATCCCCGCGAGCGTCAGCGCTTCGCCCGCGCTGTAGCTACGGGCCTCAATCGACGCGTCCACATCGCGCAAGAGACCGTGGCGACCGAGCCACTTCACCACGCGCGCGTAGAGGTACTTCAGCGTCTCTTCAAGCTCCTCGAGCGTCGGCGCGGGCGCCGCCTCGAAGCGCAGAGCGGTCTCGCCCTCGTGCTCCACGTAAACGCCGTCGAGACACAGGACGTGGAAGTGGACGTGCACGTCGAGGCTCGCGCCCGCTCGATGGTCGCCCGTAACCGCCCCCGTCTCCACACGCCTCGCTCCGTGCCCCGCGCGCTTCGCCCAGCGCTGGTACCGACGACGCAAACCCTCCAGTCTCGATGAAGCGGGCGACGGCCTCACCCCGCCAGCTTCTCCGGCGTCCGGACCTCGAAGTACACGGTCCGTTCGGAGCCACACCCGGGACAGGACCACCTCGCCGACGTGAGGGGGCGTCCTGCGAAGGTCATCTCCGACCAGCGCGGCTCGACCCCGTCCATGGATCTGCTGCACCGGTCACAGCGGACGACTGTGGCGGCCCGCTGCAGCGCGGCGGGGCCGTTCACCGGCAGGGCAGTGGAGGGCGCTTCGCCGGGTGACATCTCCGAAATTCGCGAACGGTGGATCGGCTCGACGGGTGCGTCGTCGT
>JBAWAM010000650.1:0-2043 GCA_049589315.1 Myxococcaceae bacterium | reverse complement strand
GGCGTGGACGGGCAGCCCCCGAGAAGGGAAGGGCCCGCACGGTTCCCAGCAAGCAGCCCGCAGGCCGTGTCTCCGGAGAGGGACTCGTCGACGGCATCCTGCACGTCCACCGGGACGGATACGGCTTCGTCCACCCGCTCACCGGGGGCGGCGAGAACATCTACGTCCCTTCGGAGGAGGTGCAGCTCGCGCTCGACGGCGACCGGGTCCTGGTCGAAGTCGTCAAGGGTCGTGGGGGCCGAACCGCGGGCGTCGTGCTCGACGTGCTCGAACGCCGTCGGCAGCGCGTGGTCGGCGTCTATCGGCAGGAGGGGCGCCGCAACGCGTGGGTGACCCCGAACGACAAGTCGCTGCAGGGCGACATCCGCGTGCCTCCGACACAGCTCGCGCGCGACGGCGATCTCGTGAAGGTCGTGCTGGGCATCGGCGCGTCGGTGATCGAGCCCGGCGTGGCGCTCTTCGGCGAGGTGATGGGCGTCATCGGTCAGCCGGGCTCTCCATCCGGTGAGGTCCTCTCGATCGCCTACGCCAACGGCTTCAGCGACGAGTTTCCAGAAGAGGTGATGGCGGACGCGGATCGCTACGCGCTCGCGGTGACGCCGGAGGAGGCGGTCGACGAGGAGCGCCGCGACCTGCGCCAGCTGCCGCTGGTGACGATCGACGGTGAGGACGCGCGCGACTTCGACGACGCGGTGTATGTCGAGCCGACGCCGGGCGGCGGTTGGCGGCTGGTGGTCGCCATCGCCGACGTGACCCACTACGTCCGGGAGGACATGGCGCTCGATGCCGAAGCGCTCCACCGCGCGACCTCGGTGTACCTGCCGGATCGGGTGCTGCCGATGCTTCCGGAGCGGCTGTCGAACGGCATCTGCTCGCTGCGCCCGGAGGAGGATCGGCTGTGCATGGTCGCGGACATGGTCTTCGACCGCGGGGCGCGGCTCCGCTCGTACGAGCTGTACCCGGGCGTGATGCGCAGCGTGGCGCGTTGCACCTACAACGAGGTACAGGACGTGCTCGACGGGAAGGACGTTCCGCATCGGAACCTGTTCCGTCCGCAGTTCGAGAACCTGATGGCGCTCGCCCGCGCCCTGCACGACATGCGCCTTCAGCGCGGCGCGATCGACTTCGATCTCCCCGAGTACAAGGTCATCATCGGAGAGGACGGTCTGCCGGCGCGGATGGAGCGGCGCGAGCGCAAGGACAGCCACCGCCTGATCGAGGAATGCATGCTCGCCGCCAACGAGGCGGTGGCGCGATTCTTCCAGGAGAACGAGCTGCCCTGCGTGTACCGGTACCACGGTGAGCCGGACGAGGAGAAACTCCAGATTTTCGCCGCCCTGGCCCAGGCGCACGGGTTCAAGCTGGGGGCGCGCGGAGAGATCTCCTCGTTTGAGCTCAACCAGTTCCTCGAGCAGCTCGAGGGTCACCGGGAACGCCGGGCGCTGAATCAGCTCCTGCTGCGTTCGATGATGCAGGCGGTCTACTCGGCCGAGAACGTAGGCCACTACGGTCTCGCGGCCGAGTACTACCTGCACTTCACTTCGCCGATCCGGCGTTACCCGGACCTGATCGTCCACCGACTCCTGAAGGCGCACTGGCGGCGCGGCGGGAAGGTCCCGCCCCTGCACGCATGCGAAGTGGAGACGGAGCGGCTCGAGGCCATGGCCGCGCAGAGCTCCGAGCGTGAGCGCGCCGCGGTGTCGGTCGAGCGCGAGGTGGTCTCGTACTACTCGACCCTGTTGATGAAGGATCGGGTCGGCGAGGAGTTCGACGGAACGGTCGCCGGCATCGCCGACTTCGGCTTCTTCGTCGAGCTCGAGGAGGTGTTCGTCGAAGGTCTGGTGCGCGCGGAGACGCTCGGGCCCGGCATGCGGATGGACACCCTGTCGCACTCGCTGGTGTGGCCGCACGGCAAGCGGATCCGGGTGGGCGACAAGGCCCGGGTGCGACTGGTTGCGGCGAACCTGGAGCGGCGGCAGCTCGAGCTCGAGGCGGTGAGCTTTCCGGGAGAGGCGGCGCTCGAGCGTCCGCGCCGGGCAGAGC
>JBAWAM010000649.1:0-5025 GCA_049589315.1 Myxococcaceae bacterium | reverse complement strand
GTACAGCTCCCGATGCGGACCACCAGCATCGGCGCCGAACCGACGGGGTTCTGGACGACCTCCGCGCCTCCAGGCACGCGCGCCTGGCGTCGATTGTTCGGCGTGAGCTCGAAGCCGCGCAGGGCGTATCGTTCACGCAGTCGCTCCAGCGTCGACGCGTGCTCCTCGAGCGGAACACCGGCCGCGTCGGCGACGGCGTCCACGGTCAGATCGTCCGCGGTGGGACCGAGCCCTCCGGAGATCAACACCACATCCGCGCGCGCGGTGATCTCGCGAAGCACCTCGGTGATGGCGGCGCGGTCGTCCCCGACCACGGTGGAACGCGAGACGCGTTCGCCCAACCGGAGGAGGCCCTCCATGAAGAACGGGTTGTTGGTGTCGGCGATCGACCCGTTCAGCAGCTCGTCACCTGTACACAGCACTTCGACGCGCACGCTGGGGGATCGGGCTAGAGGTAGTCCTGCTCGTCCTCTTCCTCTTCGTCTTCCCCTTCCTCGGTGAGCACCGCACCCGTGCCCCCGACACGCGCCGCGGTGAGACGGCGCCCGAGCTGGAGGGTCGACTCGGCGAGCCCGAGCACCAGGTACGCCGAGAAGTAGCCGGCGAGCACGAAGGCCGGGTGGAGCTGCGTCGCGATCACCACGCCGGCGATGCACACCAGCAGGAAAACGATGGCCGACTTCCGCGACAGCCGCACGTCCTTGAAGGTCCGGTAACGCACGGTGGAGACCATGAGCAGCGAGAGCATCAACACCAGCACGGCGATCGGAACCTGCGCTGCGGCGAGGACGGGGGCCGCTCCGGTAAAGCCGTAGTGGGCGATCACCATGGAGACGATCATCCCTGCCGCGAGCGGGATCGGCAGTCCGACGAAGAATGCGCCGCCGCCGCCGTGGGGAGATCGTTGTGCAATGACATTGAACCGGGCCAGTCGAATCGCCCCGCACGCAGCGAACACGAACGCGATGATCATCCCCATCAAGCCGAGCGGCGAGAGCGCCCACTTGTAGACCAGCATGGCAGGGACCACGCCGAAGGACACCACGTCAGCCAGGCTGTCGAGCTCGACTCCGAACTGGCTCTGGGTCCGGGTCAGTCGCGCCACGCGGCCGTCGAACCCGTCGAAGAACATGGCAAAGAAGATGGCCAGCGCCGCCTGGTAGAGCTGCGCCGGACTGGCTTCCCCTGCACATAGGGTGAGGGCGTAGAACCCGCAGAAGATCGAGGAGATCGTGAACAGGTTCGGGAGGACGAACATCAAATTCCGAAGCTTGACCATTCGTCTCCTCTGCACCGACATTTCGGGGCGCGAACGCACCATAGCAAAGGATCATTCCGAGGGTGGATCTTGAACGTTGCGTGGATGTTCGCGGCACTCGCAGTGCTGCTCGGCCTGTGGTTGCTCGTCGTGGGGCGCATGTATCGACTGCGCCGGCCACCGCCCACCCCTGTCGAGGTCACGGCGTCTGATGGTTGGCGGTTGCGGATGTATCACCGGGTTCCCGCTGTCCAGCGGTTCGAAGAGCCCGTCCTGCTCTGCCACGGCCTCGCCGCAAACCACCGGAACCTCGACTTCGACCCTCCGTGGTCGGTCGCCCACGCGCTCGCAGATGCCGGATTCCACGTGTTCTCGGTCGACTGGCGTGGAACCGGCGGTTCGAGGGGCTCGCCGCAGGGCGTGCACCCTTCGCATTACGACTTCGACGACTTCGTCCGCCAGGACGCCCCTGCGTTCCTCCGCGAAGCCCTTGCCCGAACGGGGGCTCGCCGTGCGTTCTGGCTCGGGCATTCGCTGGGCGGTCTGGTCGGGTATGCGACGGCGCAGGGCCCGACGGGAACGCTGATCGCAGGCATCGTGTCCCTGGGTTCTCCAGCGGTCTTCGGCTATCCGCGGCTGTACCGGCACCTGCTCCGAATGGGCCACCTTCTGTCGTGGCCGTGGCGGCTCCGGCAGCGCTGGTTCAGCTTCGCGGCCGCCCCGTTCCTGGGGCACTTGCGCCTGCCGCTCACCGACGTGGTCTACAACCCGGAGCACATTCCTCCTGCGCAGCAGCGCAAACTCGCAGCGCAGATTGTCACTGACGTCGGACGGCGGCTGCTTCTCCAGTTCGATGACTGGATCGAGTGCGGCGCATTCCGTTCGTACGATGGACGAGAAGACTACCGCGCGGGCCTCACGAAGATCCGGGTGCCATTGCTGATCACCGGGGGAAGCTCGGACAGGCTGGCGCCGGTGGAGGTCGTCAAGGAGGTGTTCGACCGTGCGGGGAGCGAGGACAAGGCGCTGCTGATCTTCGGGACCGACAGCGGTGATGCGCTCGACTACGGTCACGGCGATCTGATCTTCGGCGCCGGCGCGCCGACCGAGGTCTATCCGCGCATCGTGGACTGGTTGCAGACGCGTGCCACCGCGGTGCCCGCCTCGGCTGGAACGCCTGAGCCCGTCCGGATCCAGGCAGGCGGCTAGGGCTCGAAGACCTCCGGGTTCTCCCAGGTCCCGACGCAGGGGATATTGGCTCGGCCAGCAGCGCCGGGAGTCCGCGCAACCTGCACTTCCGCGCCCTGCGCGCACTCCGCCCAGATCAGCCCGTGCACCAGGTCCTTCGCGGTCACGGCGTCGATCTTGACCAGCGCGTCTCCGGGGACGGCGATCGCACTCGACGAGGCTCTCACTGCTATCGAGGACGCCTCGACGTGGGCGCCCGTCTCCGCGAGCACGCCGCCCCACCTGTTCCGCTCGAGCACGAGATCTCGCAGCGCAACCCGGGACCCTTCTGCTGCGAGGACGCCCGACCCCGAAGTATTGCTCACCGAGACGCCCGAGATCCGCGCCCGAGATCGGCGGAGGTGGATGCCATCGCCCGCGCCTCCTCCTGTGTCGCCGACGCCTACGATCACGCCGTCCTCGGCGATGAGCTGGCCGGCACTCACGTGGATCCCATACGCATCGGCCGCCCGGATGACGAAGCGACGCAGCTCGAGCTCTCCCCCGACCTGGTGGATGGCGCCGTAGCTTCCCGTCTCGACGATGACGAGCTGGTCGAACCGTCCCGTCGCCGCCACCAGTCCCACGCCCGCGCGGTCCGGGCGGATGCACGAGAGATCGGTCGCGTCGACCTTCGCGTCGTCCCGCGCGAGCACCGCGTACTCATGGCCGAGCACCCGGACCGACTTCAGCTTCAAGGATCCACCGGCCGCGAAGATCCCGATGCCGCGTCCGCCCGAGACGTCCACGTCCTGGAGCGCGACGTCGCTTCGAATCGCATGCACCGCAGTGGCCGGACCTTCGAAGCGCGACGAGCGGATCTGCAATGAAGCGCCAGCTTCGACCGAAATGGCCCGACGAAACGCGCCGGTGAAAGAGCTGTCCGTGAGCTCCACCGTGACCGGTCCAGCCGCGTTTACCCCCACCGTCTCGGAGACCGTGCCGGCAAAGCGCGTGCTCCGAGCGCGCAGGTGCCCGGCCGTCATCACGACCGCCTTCTCGCGCTGGCCGCTGAGCTCGACGTCATCGAGTTCGAGACGATGCGCCGACCGGATGCCGACCTGGCCTCCCTGGACGACGAGGTTAGACAGTCCAAGCTCACCTTGAGGCTCCAGCACCGCCTGGCCGTGTTCAACATAGAGCACCGTGGCGCGACTGCCTTCGATGCGCACGCCGGCCGGTGTCCGGAACGGTCCCCGGTACATCCCCGTCGACAGGTGCAGCACTGCCGGGCCCGTCACTCCCTGAAGCGCCTCTTCGAGCAATTTGAACGGCTTCTCCCGGCTTCCGTCGCCACCCTGCGGTGCCCCGGGGTTGACCCAGCGCTCCATGGGCGGTGCGACGACGTCCGGCTGCGGCGCCGCCGGTGCCCCCGTTCTCGCCGGGCCCGCGCACGCCGCAACGGCCAGCAACCACGCACTGATCAGGATCCGTCGCATGCGCGGAGCCTAACTCTCCACCCGGTCTGATCCAGCGCGCGTTCGATCCTGATCCGGGCTGATCTGGAATCTGAATTGTTCCGGAGTAAAAACGAGCGTTTGTGGATGGGATGCGATCAAAACCATCCATGCAAATGATCGAAATGACTCGCGTTTCTGATCCGGGCCGATCAGGACGGCGGACAACGCCGCGTCCTCTACAGAGAGACCGCGCAGCGCATCGCGCGGGATCGCACAAACTCCTACACTTGATATCGAGGAGGTCAAACAAACGTCCGAGGCCGATTTTCAGGCCTTACATGCGCGTCGACTGTTGACACTCGAAAGCGCAATTTGTTACCAAACGCGCCGCATGTCTGGCGGACGGTCGGACACGCAAAGGGAGGGAACACCCATGACCAAGGCAGAGCTCGTCGAGTCCGTGGCCGCGCAGTCCCGTCTCACCAAGAAGGCCGCTGCGGAGATCCTGGACGTCGTCTTCGACACCATCGGTAAGACGGTGAAGAAGGAGTCGAAGTTCAGCTACCCCGGCTTCGGGACGTGGTCGGTTCGCACCCGGAAGGCGCGCAAGATCCGCAACCCGCAGACCAACGAGATCATGAAGCTCAAGGCCACCAAGACCGTGGGTTTCCGGCCGGCCAAGGAGCTGAAGCAGACTCTGTAGTGGTCTCCGCAGTCCCGAAAAGGGGACAGGCTACTGTCCCCTTTTCTGTATCCGCTCGAGCGCCTCCTCGATCTGCGCCATGGGCGCGTCGTGGTGGGTCACCATCCGAACGGTCCACGCATCCGAGCCTTCGGGGTTCGCGAGAACGCCAAGCTCCCGAAGTCTCGAGACCGCTTCGACCGCAGTGACCGGGAAGCGAACGAAGACCATGTTGGTCTTCACGCGATCGAGGTCGAGCTCGACGCCCGGGAGCTCCGCGAGGCCTTCCGCCAGCCTTCGCGCAGAGCGGTGGTCCTCCTCGAGCCGCTGGACGTTGTGCTCGAGCGCCCACAGCGCCGCGGCTGCGAGCACCCCGACCTGACGCATCCCTCCGCCCAGCCGCTTTCGCAGGCGGCGCGCCTCGCGGATGAGCTCGCGCGAGCCGCACAGGGCAGAGC
>JBAWAM010000648.1:0-3353 GCA_049589315.1 Myxococcaceae bacterium | reverse complement strand
TCACGACCACGAACTTGCGGACGAGGATGTCAATCTCCTCCGAGTCCTCCGTCTGCCCCTCCCACTCGTCGAGCTCGCCGCCGCAGCTGCTGCAGACCTTGTCCAGCCGAATCGAGCGTGTGCGTGTTTTCGACGACGGCCAGCCTCGGCTGCGGCTTCGGGCCGTGCCCGGTCTGGGGAGTGTCGCGGCGCTTGTCCGGCTTCGGCGAGGGCCGCTGCTCAGACGACGGCGAGAACAACATCCGGTTGCGCTTGGCGAGCTGCTCCTCGAGTTCCGCAATGCGCTGCTGAAGGTCGCGCGCACCCTCGCCGGTGGCGGCCGACAACTTCCTGGTCAGCGCGACCACCTGCGCGACGAGCCGGCAGAGCAAGCTCGCTCATCGTCATCTCCATCGGGCCCTCGGTGTCCTTCGCCCACGGCGCGGCGAATCGGCCCTGCTCGAGCCGCTTCGCGTAGATGCACAGCCCTGTGCCGTCCCAGAACAACGCCTTCACTCGCTTCCGCGTCCTGCTGACGAACAGGAAGACGTCGCCTGCGAGGAGGTCGCGTTGCAGGCCCTGGGTCACCAGCGCGTGGAGTCCGTCGAAGCCACGCCGCATGTCCACGGGTGCGTCATACGCGAACACGCGAACGTGCCGGGTCGAGCCGATCATCCCAGCCGCTCGAGCAGGTCCGCGATCGTGGCGATGTCCAGCCCTTCGACTACGTATCCGTGCGGCGTGCGGAGCATACGAAGGGCGCGAACTGACGCTCTACCTGGACCTGAGGGAGACGCCAGACGATCCATTCCCAGCGCCCACGCACGGAAGGCAGAAGCGCTGATCTGGAGCGCTCGCGCCGAGGCGTGCCAGCATGACCGTTGGCAGCGGCTGGCCCGGGCCCCTGGCGAGTGACGCAACTCGCGTTCTCGTGCCGCGAGAATCCGTCATGAAAAGGCGCCTCTTGTGTTGTCTGGTGTTGGCCTGCACCCAGGCGATTCTTGCCTGCGCAGTGGAGCTGGAGCCCGAAGCCCGGCCGACTGTGCATCGCTCGGTCTCGGAGATCCGCAATGGGTCGCTCGATTCAGCCCATCCTGCCGTGGTCTTCGTCGTCGGTGCGGAGGGATCCTGCACCGGGACCCTGATCTCTCCGACGAAGGTTCTAACAGCAGCTCACTGCGTCAATTCCACGGGAGTGGGGCGGGTTTCGTTCGGCTCCAACGACCACGGTCCCGGTCTCAACTTCCATCGAGCAGCCATTCACCCGGCGTGGCCCTCTCCATCAGCCGACATCGCGGTCATCACTCTGGATCATCCGGTTCCAGACGTGACACCGATGAAGCTGCAACTTGAGCCGCTCGCGTCGTCACTGGTCGGCGCGACGGTCAGCCTCGTCGGCTTCGGACAATCGGGAAGCAATGGGTCTGGTTCAGGTGTGAAGCGCAAGGTCGACGTCACCTTCGGCGGAATGGGGCCGAGCACGTTGACCTACAGCACCAGCGCGAACGGTGGACGAACCTCGGACCATGGTGACTCGGGAGGACCGGCGATCCTCCAGGTCAACGGTGCGGAGGTCGTGGTGGGCGTCTGCAGTCGCGCCGATTTCGTCAACCCCGATACGGGCGTCTACGTTCGGGTCGATGCCTTCGCCGATTGGATCGCGGCGCAAGGAGTTCCGGCCCGGAACTGCGCCAACGACAGCGAGTGTTCCGCGCCCGAACAGTGCCTCCTCGGAGCTTGTGCCGATCCCGACGTTGCCTTGTGCGACCCGAAAGCATGGGAGCTCAGCGGCTGTCCGGCGGGACAGGCCTGCACCCTGGAGAGCGAGGGGGGAAACTACGTCAGAAAATGCGTGGACGCGGGACTGCTGACGCGGGCTCAGGGCGACTCGTGCGGTTCGGGCGCGCGCTGCCAGAAGGGAACCCTCTGCAGCGCGGGAGTGAACGGGGCGGTGTGCGCGCCCCTCTGCGACCGCACCCTTCCAACCGGTTGCTGCGACACCCTCAGTGGACAACCTGTCATCGGCGTCAAGACCTGCGATTCACAGACCAGCTGCGGCTCGCCCGCAGACTGCTCAACGGGCGCTCCACTCTGTGAAGCAGGCAAGTGCGTCCAATGCCAGCAGGACATGGACTGTCCCTCCAACGGGACCTGCTTCTTCGGCTGGTGTGCCGTGCCCTCCGACGGGGCGTGCCTGGTGAGTGGCGATTGCCAGGAGAAGCTCTGCGACACCGATTGGGGACGGTGCGTGGGCTGCTTCGAGTCGGCGGACTGTGATGCGAACCGATTCTGCAGCGGAGGAGAATGCGTGCCGTATGCGGACGCCTCGTGCGATCCGTTTGCTCAGACGGGGTGCGGCGCCGGTCAGATGTGCACCCGGACCCCGGAGACGGGTGGCCCCGTGGTCTGCACCGAACGCGGCAGTGGAGGACTGCTCTCGAGTTGCTCACGTGCAGAGGACTGTGCGCCAGGGCTCGCGTGTACGTCGGGGCTTTGCGCGCCGCTTTGTGATCAAGTGCACCCGTGCAGCGAGGGTCTTTGCGCGTTGTTCAACGGCATCGGGACGTGTTCCGTCTGCCGGGGAAATCAGGACTGCCCAGTCGGGTACGAGTGCGATCTGGAGACCCAGGTGTGCGCCCAATGCAGGACGGACGCTGATTGCCCGGCAGGCATTGCGCCCCGCTGTGACCCCGTGCTCCGCAGCTGTGTCGCCGCCGAAGAGGTCGATGCGGGTTGCACAGGCGCCACGTGCGAGCCCGAGCCGGATGCGGGAATTCCGACGACTTCTCCGGACGTTGGCTCGGACCCTGCGGACAAAGCCTCCGGCTGTGGATGCGGCGCCTCGTCGGGTTCTTCAGTCGGGTGGGCGTTCATCGCGCTGATGGCGCTCTGGAGCGTGAGTCGTGAGGATCGAAGAGCAGCTTCGGGCACTCGGGGTTCGTGAAGGCGGCGTGCTGCTCGTGCACACCTCCTTTCGCGCGGTCCGACCTGTCGAGGGCGGGCCGCTCGGATTGATTCGTGCGCTGCGCGCGGCGCTCGGACCCGCGGGCACGCTGGTGATGCCGACCATGAGCGACGGCGCCTCGGTGTTCGATCCGCGCTCCACCCCGACGGAGGGGATGGGGATCACCGCAGAGCTGTTCTGGCGGCAGCCGGGCGTTCTGCGGAGCACGCACCCGGGGGGCTCGTTCGCTGCCGAAGGCCCACTCGCCGAGCGCATCTGTGCACCGCAGCCGCTCTCGCCGCCTCATGGACTCGATAGCCCGGTGGGCCGTGTATTCGAGCTCGACGGGCAGGTGCTTCTGCTCGGCGGCGAGACTCCGGCCAACACGGTTCCAGCGGAGACGGCGACGCGTACTTCGAGTACTGCTACC
>JBAWAM010000647.1:0-6360 GCA_049589315.1 Myxococcaceae bacterium | reverse complement strand
ATCGCGGCCCAGTTCGCGTACGACTCGGTGATGCTCGTGCTGCGGCTGCGCGCGCCCACCAACGCGAGGGCGTTCCAGTTCAGCGGCTACTTCATCTCCTCGGAGTACCCCGAGTTCGTGTGCTCGCACTTCAACGACCAGCTCGTCGCCCTGGTCGATACGCCGGGCGGCGCGCCGGTCGGCGTGGTGAATCCACCGGACAAGAACCTGATGACGTACTTCAACGGCGGTAGGTCCTGGCCGATCGGGATCAACATGGCGAAGGGGACGTCGCTGTTCCGGGTGTGCGAACCGGAGGCGTGGAGCCCGGCGTGCTGGAACCCGAACACGAGCCCGCTCTCCTGCGGCCTCGGCACCGGAGACCTCGCCGGGACCGGCTACGAGCGCGGCAACGGGTGCCTCAACGGCGGCGGGACCGGATGGCTCGTCACCAGCGGCAACGTGCGGCCGGGAGAGATCGTCGAGCTGCGAATCGCCTTGTGGGACGTCGGGGACACCGGCCACGACTCGATCGCGCTGCTCGACGGGTTCAAGTGGCTGGAGAATCCGACGCTGCCGGGGACGACGGACTGAATCGCGAGCGCTACCCGCCTTTCAATTACCGAAACGAAGCGGGGGCTAAAGGGTCAATCGAGGCCCTTGCGTCCGCGAAAGCGCTGTCGCAGGAACCGTCGGGCATGTCCGTCGGCGATCAGCCGCTGCGCCTTGCGCACCACCGACTGAGCCTCTTCCAGAGTTACCCGGTCGTCGAGGAGCGACTCTGCGAGCACGCACTGGTACGAGGCGCAGCTCGACGGACGGTCTTTGTAGATCTGGCAGTCACGCCCCTGGAGCGCCGAACACCGCTGCGAGAGTACTTCCGTGCCGCTGCGACGCTTCTCCGTGGGAATGCCCAGGGCGCGCAAACGCTCCAGTTCGTCCGGCTCGAGCCCCACGTGGCTGAAGAGGCTCCCATCGCAGCACAGGCCGCAGCCGCGACAGAGGAGCGAGAGCGGAGATTCGGATGTGGAAGGGCTCGTCAAGAAGCTTTGATAACCATCGTCCCGCCGGGCCGCTACCTTGCGGCGAGGGGACGAGCGAGGGCTCGAAAGCGACCGCCGGCCATCCTCCTTATCGACCACGGCCGCTGAGCAGGGAGGCTCGAACTCCCAGTTCGACCGCCGCCGGATGGGAGCGGCCCATGGGGAGCTTGAAGATGTGCGTCGTCGGGGTCGTTTCCTCCGGAATGGTCCACCGCTTCGCTCGCCAGAGCAGAGCGGTCTTCTCCTGCGCACCGGCGAGGGAGATCCGGAAGTCGTCGCGATCCTGCTCGCCCATCGTGGGCGACTGCACCCGCTCGAGGACCTCGGCGACCCCTCGCTCGGTGAGCGGATGCCCGCGAATGAGGCGGACGTCAGGCGCCGGAGCGTCGGGTGGCAGCAACTGGATGGCCCCGACACAGTCCCGGCCGATCTCCTCGAGCAGATCGAATGCGGAGGTGGTGTCTGCGCCGAAGCGCGTCATGATCCGCCGGCGGAGCTCGGCGCTGTCCGGGAGCAGGTTCTCGAAGAAGGGCTGGACGACGTCGGTCCGAAAGGGCTCCGCAGTAGGCCGCAGTGTCATCGAGAGGGACAGCGGACGTGCGTAGGGAGAGGTCAGCCACGCCGGGTCGTACTCGAACCGATGTTCTCCGCGGGCGACCGTCCAACGCCCGACCCGCTCGCCCCTGGAATCCTTGACCGCGCACCGCCTCCCCTTCGCTCGGGCTGAGCTAGAGGCTGAAGGCACCCAAGGTTTCCTTGCGCATCAATCTGCCGATTTGCCCATTGCGACTGTCACGTTATCTACACTCTGAATCATGAATCAGTATTCATGTAATGAAGTGTGGGAGGGTTCACTCCGCGTGCTGGTCGCGCCCGCCGTCGCTCTGGAGGCGCGGCGGAAAGAATGAACCGAAAGGGCCCGATGTATGCGTAACTCCCAACTCCTCACGGCAGTCTTCCTCCCCGCTGCGCTCCTGGTTGGGTGCGGGCAAGGACAGCCCGAAGCGGAAGTCTCCGCAACCGAACTCCAGCAGATGGAGGAAGGCCTCATCACCACGTCGACGCCGCAGCGCCTCGCAACGTTGGAGGGCGGCGGCGCGATGCGCATGGGCACCACGCACATCTACTTCGTTGACTACGAGAATCGAGCCATCCGGCGCGTCCCGAAGGCCGGCGGAGCGGTCGAGACTGTCTTCTCCGCACCGTCAGATGCGTGGATCCTCTCCGAGTTTGCGCTCGACGACCAGTACGTCTACGCAGCAGTGGTCGAAGGGCCTAATTACTTCGGCCACATCGTCCGCGTGCCGCTCGCGGGCGGCGAGCCGGTGGTGCTCCTGGATGGCGAAATGTCGTATGGCGCCATCGCGGTCGACGCGACCCACGTGTACCTCGGCTATTTGGACTGGCAGATCATCGGAAGTGGTCCAGCTTCCCAGCTCGTCCGCTTCCCGAAGGACGGGAGCATCTTCCTCGAGCCTGAGGTCATCGCCAGCGAGCAGAACAACGTGAGCTCGATCGCGGTGGATGGATCGAACGTCTATTGGATCGACGCGGGAGGCCTGAACCCGGCCAACGGCTGCAACCCCAATGAGGGGAAGATCCGTGCGTGGAACAAGCTCAGCAAGGCGACGCGCATCATCGCCTCCGGGGAGAACTGCCCCTTGAACCTGGTCTTCGACGGCAGCACCCTCTACTGGGGCAACTTCGCGTACGAGCTCCGCAAGATCTCCGCCTGGTCGTACTTCGGGTTCCCGCAGACGGTTGCGCGTGACGTGAACGGCCTGGCCATCGCCGCCGACTCCTCCTACCTGTACGCCGAGACGGGCAGCGGTCAGCCGTACCTCATGGCCGTGGGCAAGCTCTTCGGCACTCGGTACTCCTTCTCCAATACCCGGGGGGAGCGCGAGTTCTACGGCCTCGCCGCAGACACCCAGAACCTCTACTACCTTCGCTATGACGGCAGCGAGGGGCCCCGTTCTTCGCTGTTCAAGCTTCGGAAGTGATCGCGCCCAGGCCCGCAAGGACCGCGTGATGTGGAAGTGGGGGGTAGCGGGTCGAAGCCCGCGCCCCCTTCCGCGCGAGGTCCGGAACTCGCGCGGGATGGGCGTTGATCGCGTCAGACCTCGACAAACATCCCTGTCCCGGTCGGTGACTACTGCTGCGCCTGGAAGAAATGGACCTGATGGGCTGGCCCATCCGCAGCTTCGAGAGAGCGGCTTCGACCAGTGCTTCGAAGCCGCGGTACCCCGCCCGTTCCGCATGGCGGTGCACCCGGTTCAAGTCTTCGATTGCGAGGCCTACCGGCCGAATTCCGGCACGCGCTCCCTGCTGAAGCCAGCCCAGGCGAATCCCCGATTGCGAGCGCGTCCGCCGCTTGGCCGGACGCAGCCCCCTGAAAGAGGCCGAACAGAGCGTCGATGTCGCCGACGGTCCTCGAAACATGGGAGTCGAAGAGGGACGACCTCGCCGTGGTGGGTGGCCCCTCGTCGACCGCGCTCGCGACTTCGACTCGGACGGCAGGCCGGACCTGGTCGTTGCCAACTACAGCGGCAACAGCGTGAGCGTCCTGCTGGACACGTCCCTGATTGCGTCCGAGCTCACGCTGCTGGAAGAGCCGGTCGAGGAGGACCTGCGAAAGAACCGGGCGCTCAGGGTGAGCTGCGGCTGTAGCGACTCGGGGGGACAGCTCGGCCTCGCCGCGCTGGTGTGGCTCTGTTGGGCGTTGCGGCGTGCGAAGTGGAAGGGGCAGTGCAGGCAAGCACGGCCGCTGAGCAGGGGAGGCTCGAACTCCCAGCAAACTACTAATCGAAACTAGATTGGTAATTGAGATTGAACTGCCGGCAACCTGGATCTACTAGTGACCTACTAATCGAGGTCAGAATTAGTAGGTACCGGAACGCCCGTGCAGATTCCCCAGTCACCGCCACCGCCCTCGCAACTGCTCCGACACGTTCGCGAGAAACGGCTCGTCGGGCTTCTTTCCCAGGGACAGAAGCCGGAAGTGAACGGTCGTTACCTGCATTGGGATGAACTCCGCCGACGGACTCCGCCCGAAGACCTGTCGCTGGAAGAATGGTGGGCAGCGATCGCCGTCGCCCGCGGCGTCTTGAAGACGCGCTTGCCGCTCGTGGACACGTCCGGCAATGCATTCCAGTTCGCTCGGACGGATGGCGTTCAGCGGCTGCTCCATCAGATTGACCGACAAGCGGGAAGCCCACTCGAGACGAGCGAGCCCCAACTTGCGAACGGTCAGATTCGAGACCGGTACATCCTTCGATCCCTGATCGAGGAGGCGATCACCTCGAGCCAACTGGAGGGCGCGTCGACCACCCGGAGGGTGGCGAAGGAGATGCTCCTGACCGGCCGCAAGCCCCAGAACCAGAGCGAGCGGATGATTGCCAACAACTTCGAGGCGATGCAGCTGATGAGGAGGCGCGTCGCTGAGCCCCTCACGCCCGCCTTCATCCACGAACTCCATGAGGTGGTGACGGCTGGAACGGTCGATCCGGAAGAGGCGGGGCGGCTCCGGCGCGAGGACGAAGCCGTGACGGTGCAGGACCGGGCCGACGGGCAGATCCTCCACACGCCTCCGGCAGCGGACGAATTGCCCAAGCGGCTGCAGCGGCTCTGCGCTTTCGCGAACGACCGGTCAGACGAGGCGTTCATCCATCCTGTGGTTCGTGCCATCTCGCTTCATTTCATGCTCGCCTACGACCACCCCTTCGTGGACGGCAACGGCCGAACCGCACGGGCGCTGTTCTACTGGAGCATGCTCCAGCAGGGTTACTGGCTCGCCGAATTCCTCTCGATCTCCCGCGTCCTCAGGAATGCTCCCGCGCAGTACGCGAGGGCCTTTCTTTTCACCGAAACCGACGGCAGCGATCTCACCTACTTCGTGCTGCACCAGTTGGGGGTCATCCAGACCGCGATCATCGATCTCCACGCGTACCTGAACCGCAAGGCGAAGGAGGTTCGCGACACCGAGCGGCTGCTCAGGAATCTGGCTCCGCTCAACCACCGCCAGCGCGCCCTGCTGACGCACGCGCTCCGGCACCCCGAGTCGCAGTACACGATCCAGTCCCACCAACGGGAGAACGGGGTCGTCTACCAGACCGCACGACAGGACCTCCTCGACCTCGCCGAAGCCGGGCTTCTCGAGAAGAAGCAGATCGGACGGGCGTTCTACTTCGACGTCCCGCAGGATCTGGAGCGCCGGTTGAAGAAGAGCCCCCGGTAGCGACGACTCGTTGTCCACGGTCACCTGGATCGTCCAGGTGGCCACCTTCCTGCTGCCGTTCCAGGCTTCGGCCTTGAACTCGTGTCCCTGGATGCTGGGAGCAACACTTGCTGGAGGAGTTCTCCCGCGGGACACGAGCGCACCGCCGCGTGTAACGGGTTTGCCGCGGCGGCCAGATCCCAGGTACCGCTGCTACTCAGCGTCCGAAAGACCAGCCGATGTTCAGATTCAAGAGTGGTCCGACGGAGCTGGTCGTCGAGCTGGTGCTTACGCCGGACCCCGAAGCGCTCGCGTTGACCGTATTCACGGCCACGCCTGCCTGTGCTTCGAAGGTGAAGCCGACATTGGTGGCGATCTTGTAGCCGATGAAGGGTCCCGCCGATAGCCCACCAGCGACTGCAAAAATATCGCCTGAAGACGCTGTGGCGAAAACATACTGAATTTCTGCGCCGAGCTGCATTCCATGGTTGAAATTGCCGATCGGGTAGAAGCGGAACTGACCTCCCGTCTCTACAACTGCCACGTCGTTCACGCTTCCAACGCCGACGACAGCAGCGAGCCCGATCTTGTTGGCAGCGCGGAACTCTCCGGTGACCTCGAAGATGGGCATGAAGAGGTGGATCGGTGAGAACGTCACAGCGACCTTGTGTTCTCTGTCCTCCTCGGAGGCCGGGGCGTTTACAGAAGCCGGCGGCGTCGACTCCTCGGCCATGGCTACGCTGGACGCCAACGATGCAGCAACAACCCACCAGGAACGGCGCATTTTGAGCCCTCGAACGTGTGGAACTACAGCGCGCCGAATTATCTGTTTTAGATAGTGCTTTTCAAGCACAACAGGAAAATTCCGTACATCCTACATTTCATGTGGGGTGGGTAAGTCGCGCCGGATGAGCCGAGGTGCTGCGACGTCGATCGGCTGTTCGGGAGAAGTGGCCCCGACCCCGACCAGGCGGGTCGCCATAGCGACGACCAAATGAGCCGCCCGCCCTTCGGCTGAGGCTCCCCGCGGCCCCGGGGTCCTCGTCATCTTTGTCTGACGAGAACCTCAGGAGGACAGCATGCCGACGGGGAAGAGGCCGGTGGGGAAGACGCTGATGAACC
>JBAWAM010000646.1:0-4401 GCA_049589315.1 Myxococcaceae bacterium | reverse complement strand
GCAGTGTTGTGCATTGAGCGGATGCCGGTCTCGCGCGTCAAAACGCTTTGCCCCAGCACACGGAACACGACTACCTACCGGTCGGTAGGTCAATCCTCGGTGGGGGGGAACCGTGTTCAATCAGCGTTGGACGTCCGTGGAGGAGGCGGTCGCATCCATACCGGATGGCGCGTCGGTGGTGCCCGGCGGGTTCATGCTCGGACGGGCGCCCATGGCGCTGGTGTTCGAGCTGGTGCGTCAGGAGCGGCGGAACCTGAGCATCGTCTCGCTTCCCAACCCGCTCCCGGCGGAGATCCTCGTCGCGGGCGGGTGCGTGTCGCGCGTGGAGCTGGTGTTCGCGGGCCTGACGCTCGACGGGCGCGTTCGCTCCATGCCGTGCCTGAAGCGGGCCATCGAGCAGGGCACCCTCGACTGGCGTGAGCACGACGGGTACCGCGTCGTGCAGCGGCTCCGGGCAGCGGCCATGGGCTTGCCCTTCCTGCCAGCGCCAGACGTGGAGCTCTGCGAGCTCGCTTTCGCGGAGCCTCCCGCGCGCGTGACCGATCCGTTCACGGGTGAGGAGGTCGCGGTGGAGCCGGCGTTCTATCCGGACGTCGCGCTCATCCACGCGCAGGTGGCGGACGAGGACGGGAACCTCTGGATCGAGGACCCCACGACCGATCTGCTGGTCGTCGGAGCGGCGAGGCGGGTGATCGCCACGGCGGAGGAGCGGGTCCGACGACTGACGCGCGTCACCGTCCCCGCGTTCCAGGTGGACCGCGTGGCGGAGGCCCCGGGCGGGGCATGGCCCCTGGGCTGTCCCGGGGCGTACGCACACGATGCGCAGGAGCTGAACGCGTACCTGAATGCCGCCGAGCTCGGGCGGGAAATGGACTTCCTTCAATGGGTGCTCACGCGCTCCGGCGTGCGGCTGGCAAGTGGTGCGGTATGAGCGGAAGCCCGGAGCCCACGCGCGCGGAGACGGTCGTCTCGCTGCTCGCCCGAGAGCTCGAGGACGGCGACGTGGTCGCGACCGGCGTGGCGTCACCGCTCGCGATCCTGGCGATCGCGGTGGCCCGCGCCACGCACGCGCCCCGACTGACGTATCTGGCCTGCGTCGGGTCGCTGAACCCTCGACTCGACACGCTTCACCGGTCGTCTGAAGACCTCGCGTATCTGGAGGGCCGAAGCGCGGAGGTCTCCATCCCGGACCTCTTCGATCACGCGCGTCGGGGTCGGGTGGACACCATCTTCTTCGGCGCTGCAGAGGTGGATGCGTTCGGGCAGACCAACATGACGGCGGCCGGTTCGCTGGAGCATCCCCGGGTGAAGTTCCCCGGCGTTGCGGGGGCAGCAACCCTTCGCCGGTGGGTGAAGTCGCCCGTGCTGCTGGTGCCCCGGCAGAGCCGTCGGAACCTGGTTCCGAAGGTCCAGGTCGCTTCGACCCGGGACGAAAGACCCACCCGGTTGATCACCGATCTCGGCGTGTTCGAGGTCGGTCCCGCGGGAGCCCGGCTGATCGCGCGGCATCCCGGAGCGACCTCTGAAGAGATCGCCGAACGCACCGGCTTTGCCTTCGAGGTCGGGAGCTCCCTCCCGGTTTCGCCCGTCCCCGACCCGGCGACCCTCCAGGCGATTCGGGCAATCGATGTCCATGGCCTCAGGGATTCACTGGTCGGTTGAAAGGAGTCACCCCGCGATGAAAGCCGTCGTCCTTCGACAGTTCGGTGAGCCGAAGAACCTCAAGCTCGAATCCGTTCCCGATCCGCGACCCGGGCGGGGCGAGGTCCTGGTGAAGGTGCAGGCCTGCGGGGTCTGCCACCACGACGTGCTGCACCGCCGCGGCAAGCTCCCGGGGACGCCCGTTCCAGCCATCCTCGGCCACGAAGCCGCGGGGACCGTGGTGGAGGTGGGCGCCGACGTGAAGGAATGGTCGGTGGGGGACCGCGTCGCCACGCTCCAGCGGATGTCGTGCGGTCAGTGCGCCCTGTGCGAGGACGGCCGCAACAGCCTGTGCCGGCACGACGCGCGCTTCTTCGGCGAGGAGATTCCGGGGGGCTACGCGCCGTATCTGGTCGCGCCCGCGCAGGGGCTCGGGCGCATTCCCGACGCCCTCTCCTGGCCCGTCGCGGCGACGACCTGTTGCACCACCGGGACGGCCGTCCACGTCGTTCGGACCCGCGGGCGCGTTCGACCTGGCGAGACGGTGGTGATCACCGGGGCCAGCGGTGGCGTGGGCATGCAGGCGGTGCAGCTTGCCCGGCTCGACGGCGCGCGGGTCATCGCAGTCACCTCGAGCGAAGCGAAGCGCCAGGCGCTGCACGAGGCCGGGGCGCACCACGTGATCGTCTCGAAGGAGCTCGAATTCGCCTCCGAGGTCCGTCGCATCACCGAAGGGGAGGGGGCCCAGGTGTGTCTGGAGATCGTCGGCGCCACCACCTTTGCCCAGAGCCTGAAGTCGCTGGCGCCGGGAGGACGGCTGGTGGTGGTGGGGAACCTGGAGACCTCGCCGGTCTTCCTGAACCCGGGGCTGGTGATCGTGAAGGAGCTGGAGATTCTCGGCGCCTACGCCACGACCCGCGACGAGCTGGACCAGGCCTTTGCACTCGTCGAGAGCGGGAAGCTGAAGCCGTGGATCTCGGAGTCGATGCCGCTGGCGGAGGCGGCCAAGGCGCACTTCCGGCTGGAGAATCGGGAGATCGCCGGACGGCTGGTGCTCGTTCCCCCGCAGGCGTGAGCTCAGCCTGCGCGCTTCACCAGCAGCACCACCAGCGCGAAGTGGAGTCCTCCTGCTGCAATGGTCAGCGCATGGAAGACCTCGTGGTACCCGAAGACGCCCGGCTTCGGGTTCGGGCGCCTGGACGCGTAGGCCACGGCCCCGGCGGTGTACAGGACACCGCCTGAGATCATGAGCGTCAGCTCCACCGGGCTCAGCGCGCGATACACCGCGCCGAACCAGGGGATCACGCTCCACCCCACCAGCACGCCCAGCAGAGCGGTGACCCCCTTCGGCGCGTCGATCCACATGATCGACTGGAGAATCCCGAGCGCCGCCGCGCCCCACACGACGGTGAGGAGCCTGCTCCCGTCCGAGGGCTCCAGCGCGAGCAGGCACAGCGGCGTATAGGTCCCCGCGATGAGCAGGAAGATCGCCGCGTGATCCAGCCGCCTCATCCACCGGCGCCCGAGCGGGCCCCAGGTCGGCCGGTGATAGGTGGCGCTGACGGTGAACAGCGCGACCAGGCTCACCGCGAAGACGCCGGAACCCAGGGCCGCCTTGCCATTGGGCGCCATCGCAGTGAGGACGGCGCCGGCTGCGAAGGCGGCCAGCGCCGCCCATTGGTGGAGCACGCCCCGCAGCCTGGGTTTGGCGGGCACGAACCTCATGTCTGCGGTCATCGTCGCCATGCCTCACCCATAGGCATTCGATGTCATCGCATGGTCACCCGCCCGCTTGACTGCGTTGCGCGGGATCAAGGCTGCTCGCTTTCGTGACGGATCCGCTCGCCTGCCTCCAAACCTCCAGCGAACCCTTTGGAGACACCTCATGAACCGGATGTTCGTACTTGCCTTGATCACCGCAGCATCGGCGACGGCCTGCGTCCAGGCGCAGCGGCCCTATCGCTTCCAGTCGGGCGAGACGGAGGATGCGGTCGGTGCGCTCGCCCGCAGTTTCTCGGCCGCAGGACTGGATCCCGAACTGGTCGACGCGAGGACCGGCATCGTCCAGACCGCATGGGCCACCACCCACAATTTCTGCGCGCGCGCCGAGGGGAACGGAAAGGTGGTCCAGCGCTACACCGCGACGCTTTCACCGGCGGGCGGGACGACCGACGTGGTGCTCCGCCTGGACGCGAAGTGCTGCGATGCTT
Source organism: Myxococcaceae bacterium (assembly GCA_049589315.1). Lineage (GTDB taxonomy): Bacteria > Myxococcota > Myxococcia > Myxococcales > Myxococcaceae > JBAWAM01. The sequence continues at coordinate 550 of JBAWAM010000646.1, read as the reverse complement.
CCACCGTCGAGTTCGCAGACGTCCAGGTGCGCAGTGGCTGCGTACAGATGACCCACATCTTCGATTTCCAGCAGGAGGAGTTCGATCGGCTCGGGGCCCGCATCCAGTCCGAGCTCGGCGGGTCGTCCTCGATGACCTCGTCGATCAGCCTCTGAGACCGTGACCCGTTCACGCCTGGCACCTGCCACCGGAGAGGCGTCTTGCTTCACTCCACGAGCATGTCGATGGCGGGGCGGAGCAGGCTCGTCGGGTAGTTCTCGCGGAAGGCCGCGGCGCGCGACTGAGCCTCGTCCATCTGATCGCGCGCCACCAGCGCCTGGATCTCCAGGGCGTCCCTCTCCTCCGACAGGCGCCCGTCGGGGAAGCTTTGACGGTGCTCGGCGAGCGCGGCGAGCGCGGCGGCTGCATCTCCCCGGGCCAACGCGCTTCGGGACTGCTCCACCAGTGACCGCTCTGCCTTGAGCGCGTCATTCGCGGCGTTCGTCGCCTCCGGTGCCGGCGTGGGGACGGGGGCAGCTGCGGCGCGCTCCACCCGCTCGGGCCTCTGCGC
>JBAWAM010000645.1:0-6524 GCA_049589315.1 Myxococcaceae bacterium | reverse complement strand
CGCCCGCCCCGTCCCCATTCGGTGACGCAATCCCGTTGCCCGGCTCGGCGCCCGCCCCGTCCCCATTCGGTGACGCGATCCCGCTGCCCGGCTCGGCGCACACCTCCGCCCCAATCGGCGCCGCAATTCCGCTCCCCGGCTGGAGCGAACCCGCGCCCTCCTTCTCCGGCGCTGCCATCCCACTCCCCGGAAGCGCGACCTCGTCGGCCATTCCCCTGCCGGGTCTGACCGCAACCGCGGCGACGTCGGCGGACGTCGGTGGGCTTGGCGACCCGTTCAGCGACTTCGGCGGCGAGGACAGCTTCTCTCCGAACGGCCAGCGCTGGGAGGACCAGTCCACACGCGTCGCCGAGTTTCCCGTCCCGCAGGAGGCGTTCCCGGATCAGTGGAACGACGACGAGGATGCCACCCGGGCCACGGGGTTCACCGTCCCGCCAGAGGCCTTCGGAGACGTTCCCATTGCCGCGGCTGACGACTTCACCTTCGCGGACCCTCCGGCCGCTTCGGGCAGCGCGATCCCCCTTCCGGGCAGCGCGTCACAGCCGTTCGACTTCAGCGACGACTTCGGCGCCGGGTCCTCGCCGTCCGACGCCATTCCGCTTCCAGGAAGCGACGCCTCCCAACCCTGGGACGATTTTGGAGAGTCGAAACCGGGAGGCGCCATCGAGCTGCCCCCGCCCGACGATTTCTTCGCCGCGTCGCCTCCGGCCGGGTCTTCCGAGACGGACTTTTCGTTCGACGTCGCTCCGCCGGCGCCTCCCGCACCGTCGATCGACTTCGACCTGCTCCCCTCGCCGGCGAGCCCGGGCGCTTCCATTGCCCCACCACCGCCCGAGACCGACTTCTCGCTCGACTTCGACGCCCTGCCCCCTGCCCCGGCTGCAGCCTCGGCGCCGGTACCTGCCTGGGCGCCCCCTCCGGAGCCCGCAGCGCGCAACGACTTCTCGCTCGACTTCGACGACCTGCCCTCTCCTGCGGGGAGCCCCCCAGCGCCGGCCCCGGCCGCCGCGCCCGCGGGTGTCAGCGACGACTTCTCCTTCGACTTCGCGGACCTCCCTCCTGCTCCGGCACCCGCTCCCGCCCCGGCTGCATCGGAGCCCGACCCCTTCGGCGACGACTTCGCGGATCTCCCCTCGCCGGCGGATCCGTATGCGCAGGCGCCGACACCCGCGGCGCCCCCTCCGGTCGTCGACGTGTCGGGCAGCTTCGGTGAAATCGACTTCGGTGAGCCTCCGCCGCCGGCCGACGACCTCGAGTTCGACCCGATGCGGTCGACGCGGCCGGTCGACGATCTCGAAGCAGATCTCTCTTCTCCGCTCCCCCCGCCTCCTGCCGCGCCGCAGACCGCGGATGGCCTGGAGATGCTCAGCTTCATCGACGACACGGCGAAGGAGGTCGACCCCGGCAAGTCGCAGAAGGTGAAGCGCTTCCACGTCCGCCGCCGGAGCGGAAAGGTCTTCGGTCCGTTCGAAGAGGGCGTGATCGTCAAGATGCTGGAGGATGGGCAGCTCCTCGGGAACGAGGACGTCTCGCCGGACGGCGACAGCTGGAATGCGATCGGCACCGCCCCGGTGTTCCACGAGGCGATCCAGCGTCTGATGGAGGCGCCGGTCCCCAGCACGGGCCTCAGCGACGCGGCCGAGAGCTTCTCGACGCAGCACAAGGCGAACGCCGCTCAGTCCATGGAGCGGCTGAAGAACCTCTACGAAGGCCGGATGGCGGCGGTCTCCGTGGTCGACCGCAAGTCCGAAGCAGAGAAGGTCCGGAAGAAGCTGCCGCTCTTCATCGCCGCCGGACTCGTCGTGCTCATCGGAGCGGCGGGCGGCTCCCTCGCGTTCACCCGCTACGGTGCGTTCGGGATCAAGGCCCTTCTGCCCGCGACGGTCTCGCCGGGCACCCCGCAGTTCACGCAGCTGCAGAAGGCACGCGAGGCGATCCTCGCCGACACGTACAAGAGCTACACCGAGGCCCGCGATCTGGCGCAGAAGCTCCTCGCGGCGAAGGAGTACCCCGAGGCCCGCGCGGTGTGGGGCCAGGCGGTGTTCTACCTGGAGCGCCGCTACGCCGCGGCGAAGCCCGCCGAGCTGTCGAAGGCGCGCGCCGAACTGGAGAACATCCAGCTCCTGGGAGAGAAGCACCCGGAGTTCGTGAAGGTCAGCGCGAACGCTGCGCTCAACGGGAACCGCCCCGACGAGGCGCGACTGCTCCTCGAGGACGCCGTGATCCGGCACGATCAGGATCCCGAGCTCAAGCTGCTGCTCGCGGAGGCGTACCTCCAGCGCGCCCAGGACGACCGCGCCGCCCAGATGCTGGAGAGGGTGCTGGCGAAGCATCCGAAGTCGGCGAAGGCGCTGCATGCGCTGGGAACGCTCAGCCGCCGCAAGGCGGAGAAGCTGGGCAACGCCGGACAGCGCGAGGAGGCGAACAAGGAGGCCGAGAAGGCCGCCGAGCTCTACGCGAAGGCGATCGAGGCGGATCCGAACCACGTCATCTCCGCGGTCGAGCTCGCTGCGATCGAGCTGCTCGTGCACCGGGACTCGACCGCTGGCGCCACCGCGCTCGAACGCGCGCTGGACGAGAAGTCGAAACAGCTGATGGGGCCGGCGGAGCTCGCCCGGGCCCGCGCGCTGAACGGGGTCGCCCTGACGGCGAAGTTCAAGATGAAGGAGGCGGTGACCGAGTTCGAGGAGGCGCTGAAGCTCGACAAGGACTCGGTGTTCGCCCAGGCCCAGCTCGGCCGCATCTACCTGTCGCAGCGCGAGTTCGAGAAGGCGGTGCCGCTGTTCAAGGTCTCGAGCGAGAAGGAGCCCTCGAACCTCGACTACGTCGACGGCTACCTGACCGTGCTCATCGGCAACGGGAAGATGCAGGATGCGCTGGACGTGCTGAAGAAGGCGAACGCCCAGTTCCCGGACACGCCGCGGCTCGCGTACCTCGAGGCCCGGGTGAACGACGCGCTCGACAAGCGCACCGAAGCGGTGAGCCACTACGAGCGGGCGATCAAGGGCGACCCGTCGCTCTTCGAGGCCAGCCTGCACCTCGGCCGGCTGTATCTGCGCCAGAAGCGCGTGGCCGATGCGCGGACGCAGTTCGAGGATGCCCTGCAGAAGGCGCCCGAGCGTGCCGCCGTGCACGCCGGCATGGGCGAGCTCGCGCTGGCGGAGAAGGACGTGGCCTCCGCGAGGGCGGCGTTCGAGAAGGCCGCCTCGCTCGATCCGACCCTGCAGGATGCCCAGCTGGGCCTCTCCCGGGTGGCGCTGATGGAGAACCGGATCGAGGACGCCGCGGCCTTCATCGAGAAGGCGCTGGGCATCGACTCCCGGGTGAAGGGCGGGCTGCTGCAGAAGGGCATCGTGCTGTGGCGCCAGGGCAAGGTGGACGAGGCGGTGGCTGCGCTGTTGGAGGCCCGGAAGCTCGAGCCGAACGATCCGCAGATCAGCATCACCCTCGGCGCCGTGCTGCTGGAGAAGGGTGACCTGGCCCAGGCGGAGTCGGCGCTGATCGCCGCGCTGACCCTGGATCCGCGGAGCGCGGAGGCCAACTTCCATCGGGCCCGCGCGAAGAGCCGCCGCGCCGAGCACACGCAGGCGATCGAGGCGATGAAGGCCGCGCTCGAGTCCGCGCCGAAGCGGGCCGACTACCACTACGAGATGGGCGTGATCCTTCGCGACGCGAAGAAGGGCAACGAGGCGATGGAGGAGTGGAAGATCGCCATCGAGCTCGACCCCCAGTACGCCGACGCGATGGAGGCGCTGGGACAGGCGCTGCTGGACCGCGGCGAGTTCGAGCCGGCGATCGAACAGTTCGAGCACGCGCTGCAGGTCGATCCGTCGCGGGCGCGGCTGCTGGGCCTCATCGGCGACGCGTGGTTCCAGGCGACGCAGTGGGACAAGGCGATCAGCCGCTACGAGAGCGCGCTGAAGGTGGACCCGTCGCTGACCTACGTCTTCTACAAGATCGGCCGAGCGCTCTCCGAGTCTGGTGATCCGGGCAAGGCGATCACCTGGTACCGCAAGGCGACCGAAGCAGAGCCGAAGAACGCGATGCCCTGGTACTTCCTCGGGTTCCTCCACAAGGAGCGGAGGCAGCGTCCACAGGCGATCACCGCGTTCCAGACGTACCTCGAGCTCCGCCCGGATGCGCCCGACAAGGAGGAGATCGAGCTGGAGATCTACGATCTGCAGCAGGGCATCTGAGTCGGGCTAGCTGGCGCCGCGACCCGTCAGGACCACCGGCACCGTCTGGAAGATCAGCCGGAGGTCCTGCGCCAGCGACCAGTGGTCGATGTACCGCATGTCCAGGTACATCCAGTCCTCGAAGGTGATCTGATTCCGGCCGCTGACCTGCCAGATGCAGGTCAGCCCGGGGCGAACCGACAGCCGACGGCGCTGCCACGGCTGGTACTTCACCACCTCGGAGGGAACCGGCGGGCGCGGACCGACGATGGTCATGTCGCCGCGGAGGACGTTCACGAGCTGCGGCAGCTCGTCGATGGAGAATTTCCGGATGAACCGGCCGATCCAGGTGACCCGCGGATCGTTCTTCATCTTGAAGACCGGCCCGTCCATCTCGTTCTGTGCGGCGAGCTTCGCCTTGAGCTCCTCTGCGTTCACCACCATCGAGCGGAACTTCAGCATGTGGAAGTGCTTCCCATGCAGTCCCACCCGCGTCTGGCGGAAGAAGACCGGCCCCTTCGAGGAGAGCTTGATCAGCGCCGCGACCGTGAGCAGCAGCGGGAGCAGGAGCCAGAGCGCGACCCCCGAAGCGACGATGTCGAACAGACGCTTGAGCGCCCTCTGTCCGGGGCGGGGCTGCACGTTGAGGTAGTGCACGTAACCGTCCGCGATGGAGCGGAGGTCCGCGGGGCGGGCCCGGTCGAGCCGGAAGCTGTACGCGGGCAGCGCGAACGGGATGCCGAGCGTCTCGCACGTCTGCACCGCCTTCTGCATCTCCTCGCCGTGCCGGGTGGGATCTCCGGCGATGTAGATCTCGCTGACCGCCAGGGATTCGAGGCACGCGGCGAGCTTCTCCGCCCCCCCCAGCACGCGGTGCTGCAGCGACGTCGGGGGAACCTCCCCCTGGAAGGTGAGGAAGCCGATCACCGCGCGTCGCGGCTTGCCCCGCTCGATGTCCTCCGCCGTGATCCGGGCGAGCGCCGAGGTGCCGACGACCAGGACCTCGTCTTCGGACTCCTCGGTCGCCGCCAGCGGGCGCGCCACGAAGAGGCGGAAGCTCACCAGCGGAGGAAGCAGAAACGCCAGGAGCGTGAACGCATCCGGGAGCCTGGCGGCCGAGCCCGCCCCCAGCTTCACGATCCCCAGCACCGACAGAACGGCCGCGACCAGGACGATCACCATCGCCGCGTCGTCGAGCCGGCTGCGCTGCGCCCACGGATCGTAGTGCCGGAGCGCAGTCGCGGAGACGAGCCACACCGCGCCGGCGGACACGAGGAAGGCCACCAGCTCCGGCGCCGCGAACACGTTTCCCGGAAGCTCCAGCACGCCCGCGAGGATCGTGGCCCCGAGCACCAGGACCAGGTCCACCAACAGGTTGAACTTCGCTGCGACACCTGGCGCAACCCGACCCAGAACCGACGTCATGACGCCCCCCGTGCTTTCAGCACAGGCGGACTTATCGCGCACTGCAGCGCGCGAAATGCGCAATAAAATTGCAATGCGTCGGCAACACTTCAGTCGCATCGTCCCGAAGTGAGCGACGGGTGTTGTTGCCGTACAGGTTCGGGACGGCTAAACGGCGCACATGCTGGATCTCAAGTACATCGCCCAGAACTTCGATCAGGTCGTCGCGCGGCTGAAGACGCGGGGCGGGAGCCTGGATCTCGGTCCCTTCCTGCGGCTCATGCAGGAGCGGAAGGAACTGTACGTCGCCGTCGAAGGCCTCAGCTTCAAGCGCAACCAGGCCAACGAGGAGATGAAGAGGAAGGCGAAGGAGGATCCCTCCGCGATCGAAGCGCTGCGCGGCGAGATGCGGGCGGTGTCCCAGGAGATCAAGGAGAAGGAGGCGCGCCTGCGCGAGGTCGAGGACGAGCTGTCGAAGATCGTCATGACCCTGCCGAACATCCCGCACGAGTCCGTGCCGGTCGGAACCTCCGAAGCGGACAACCGCATCGAGCGCGTCTGGGGTGAGAAGCCGAATCTGCTCTTCACGCCGCTGCAGCACTTCGAGATCGGCGAGAAGCTCGGGCTGCTGGACTTCGAGCGCGCCTCCAAGGTCTCAGGGTCGCGGTTCGCCTTCTACAAGGGGGCGCTTGCCCGGCTCGAGCGTGCGCTGGTCGCGTTCATGATCGACCTGCACACGAAGAAGGGTTACCTGGAGATGTTGCCCCCCTACCTCGTGAACCGCCAGTCGATGACCGGCACGGGCCAGCTCCCGAAGTTCGAGGAGGACGCCTTCAAGACCGCGGGGCCGGACGAGTACTTCCTCATCCCGACCGCGGAAGTCCCGGTGACCAACTACCACCAGGACGAGATCCTCGAAGGCGACCAGCTCCCGCTGAAGTACGT
>JBAWAM010000644.1:0-1899 GCA_049589315.1 Myxococcaceae bacterium | reverse complement strand
TCTACAACCTGGGCGGCGACAAGCGCTCGGTCGATGTGACAGCCGAGATTTTCGAACAGCAATGGGGCTGGGTGCATGAAGGCCAGGATGCTGACATGACCGTGCGTGGACTTCCTGGCAAGAAATTCGCAGGAAAAGTCACACGTGTCGAACCGCCGGTGGGTTACACCACTCGCTCGCTCGAAGTGCACATCGCTTTCGACACCGAGGACAAGGAAATTTCGCAAAGCATGTTCACACAGGTCACCATCAAGGGCCATGCGCGTCCCAAAGTCATCATGGCGCCATCGGAGGCGGTGATCAGAACCGGTTCGGGCGATCGCGTGGTGGTGCAGCGCAAGGACGGCAGCTTCCAGGCGGCAACCGTGGTGGTCGGCGAGGAGTCGGGTGGCATGACTGAAATCATTTCCGGACTTTCCGCAGGGGACTCGGTGGTCGTTTCGGGACAATTCCTGATCGATTCGGAAAGCGTTCGTCGCGCTGGCCTTACGCGCCTGACATCGAACTAGCATCATGCTGGCTATCCGGGCCGTCCATGGGCGGCTGTATGAACTACCCACGAAAATCACAGGTCGGCGATACCGACAAGCCGGAGGCGATCGACGCCTTCCTGGCGGTGATCCATCGCGCCTGATGCACGACCGGGACGCTTCGATGGCGTCGAGTCCCGTACATCCTTTTCTTTCTATTAAACCTGCTGCGAGTCCAGTCCGGTGATTGCAAAACTGATCCGTTGGTCGATTGCCAACCGCGTTCTCGTCCTGTTGTTGGCAGCCGTGATCTCGCTGTGGGGCATTTACTCCGCGCGAACCGTTCCGGTCGATGCGATTCCCGATTTGACCGATGTCCAGGTGGTCATTCGCGTCAGCCTGCCGGGCCAGTCGCCGCAGGTCATCGAAGACCAGGTCACTTATCCGCTATCGACCGCGATGCTGTCGGTTCCCGGTGCAACTGCGGTGCGCGGGTATTCCTTCCTCGGCGACTCCTACGTCTATGTGATCTTCGCCGACGGCACCGACATTTATTGGGCACGCTCGCGCGTGCTGGAATACCTCAACGAGGTTTCCAAACAATTGCCCAGCGGCGCGAACGCCACGCTCGGTCCCGATGCCACAGGCGTAGGTTGGGTGTACCAATATGCGTTGGTCGATCGCACTGGCAAGCACGATATTTCCCAGTTGCGTTCCTTGCAGGACTGGTTCCTGAAGTTCGAGCTCAAGACCGTTCCCGGCGTGGCGGAAGTCGCTTCGGTCGGCGGCATGGTCAAGCAATACCAGGTGGTGATCGACCCCGACCGCTTGCGCGGTTATTACGTCACGCTCGGTCGCGTCAAACAGGCCATCGAGGAATCCAACCTGGGCTCGGACGGCTCGGCGATGGAGCTGTCCGAGGCCGAGTACATGGTCCGCCTCAAGGGCTACATCAAGAACGTCCAGGACATCGGGCTGATCAGCGTTCCGACGCAGAAGTCGCGTGTCGCGCTGGCTTCGGTGCCGCTGGGCGATCTGGCGCGTGAAATCCGTATTGGTCCTGCGGCGCGTCGCGGCGTGGCCGATCTCGATGGCCAGGGCGAAGTGACCGGCGGCATCATCGTGATGCGCAAGGGAAGCAACGCGCAGAAAACCATCGACGGCGTCAAACATAAACTCGAAGAGCTGAAAAAGAGCCTGCCGCCGGGTGTCGAAATTGTCGAGACTTACGATCGCTCCGCGCTGATCGGACGCGCGGTCGGCACGCTCACGCACAGCCTGATCGAGGAATTCTTGATCGTCGTGCTGGTGTGCGCGATCTTCCTTTACCACTTCCGTTCTTCACTGGTCATTTTGCTGACGTTGCCGGTCGGCATCCTGGCTGCGTTCATCCTGATCCGGCTGCATGGCATCAATGCCAACATCATGT
>JBAWAM010000643.1:0-3144 GCA_049589315.1 Myxococcaceae bacterium | reverse complement strand
TTTCGGAACGGCGTGCTCGCCACGTAGGCGGCTCGATCCGCCACCGACGCGAGCACGCGATCACACGCCTCAGCGGCGATGGTGTGTCCCCGGTCCTTCAGTGAGCCGAGGAGCACGTCGAGAACTGCTCGAGAGCCGGCGAAATCCCCCTGCATCGCCTTCTGCTCGGCCTCGATCTGCGCCTGGACCAGCTGGGCCATCGCCACCGCCTCGTCCACTGCGAGCGTCGGCCGGGTCTGCTCCTCGCCGGGCGCGACGAAGCGCACCTGTGCCTCGCACGAGAACGTACGTGCGCGAACCCTCCCGGATTCGAGGATCTCGAAGGTGCCCTCGATGGCGGCGATGGTTCCGACGCCGGGCTGGCCGTGTGCGTCGACCCGAAGCGCGACGACCAGCTGCAGCAGCTCTTCCGAGAGCAGGTCGGGAATGCGGATTCGGACGGTGTCCCCATCCTGGCGCGCCTCCACATCCGAGAGCACCTCGAGCAGCTTCGTCCCGGTCCCCGGACGCACCCCCACCTCGATGTTCCGCGCATACGTGGAGAGCAGCCCTCCCAGCTCCCGCGCGAACGCGGTCAGCGCATCCTCGGGGCTCTTCACGAACGCGTAGTTCCCATCTCCGCGCGTCGAGAGCTCGCGCAGGAGATCCTGATCGGCGTCCGCTCCGAACCCGAATGCGGACACCGACGCCGTCCCTCGATTCGCCTCCATCAGCGCCACGAGCTCCGGAGTGCGCGTCGCGATTCCCACGTTCGGCAGGCCGTCGGTGAACATGATCACCCGGCGCATCATCCTGGCGGGGATGTGCCGCTCGTTCGCGTGGCCGAGCCCTGCGAGCAGGCCGCCCGCGAAGTGGGTGGAGCCCTGGGTCTCCAACGCGCCCACGGCCTTCTTCAGCTCTGCCTTCCGCGCTTGGGTGATCTCGGTGGGCGGCGCCACGGTCGCGACCTCGTCCGAGAAGGTGACGAGTCCGAAGAAGTCCCCCGGCGCGAGGTGGTCGATCAGCTTTCGCACCGACTCTTTCGCGTAGTGCAGCTTCTCGCCGCCCATCGAGCCGGAGACGTCGACGACGGGGATCACGCACACCGCGGGCCGTCTCGACTGCCACTCGACGTGCGGGACTTCCAGGGTGACCAGGAGGTGGAGGTCGCTCGGCTGGTCGAACCGGATCTTCTCGAAGGTCGGCTGTGCGTTCGCTTTCATGGCCACCACCCTAAGGACGGGACGGACATGGCCCGCCGGCACGCGGCTCGGCTCGCGGCGGGCGCCATGTCGGCGCGGCCATATAGGCTGGCCTTCGATGACCTCCGTCGGCGGCACAGCTGCACTGCTCTCCCTCGCGCGCGCATGCGGCCGCAGCCGGGTGGCTCGCGTCCGCTACGTCGACGCCAACGGGAGAGAGACGCGACGCGAGGTCGAAGTCCTCGGGCTCGGCTGGAGGCGCGAAGGGTGGTTCTTTCTCGGACTGTGTCGACTCCGCTCCGCATATCGCCTGTTCAAGCTGGACCGCGTCCTGGAGGTCCGCGTCTCCCGAACACCTGCAACCACAACGACCGCTACCCACTTCGACGCTCGGGCGTTCGCCAGCGAGGACGTGCTGCAACGGGCTCGCTCACCGATTCTCGCCACGATCCGGCTGATCCTACCGACCGCAACGCATGCCGACGTTCTGTTCCCCGCTGCGCTCATCGAATCGCAACCGGGCGGTGCCCGGCTGTGCCACCTGCGCGTGACCTCGATCAATGTGTTCGCCGAGCTCGTGCTCACGCTGGGTGAGACAGCGGAGCCCATCCGCCCACCGGAGCTGGTCGGTCTCGTCCAAGCGCGGCGCGCGCAAGCCGCAAATCGTGGAAGGCGAGCGCACCCGGAGCAGTGATACCTTTCGGCCGCATGTCGAATCCCGCTCCCGAGCAACGCCTCCTGTCGCTCGCGGCCTTCCTGCTGATGCAGGAGGACCCGATTCCGTGGTCGAGGATCCGTGAGGAGTTCCACCTGTTCTACGGTGGCTCTCCCGAAGCGGCGGAGAAGAAGTGGACCCGGGACAAGCAGAGCCTGCTCGAGGTGGGGATTCCGATCGAGCACCTCAACGGCGAACTCGGCGGCGACGGCGGGTACGTCATCCGCCCGGAGGCGTTCCAGCTCCGCGATCTCCACCTGTCCCCGGACGAGGCCGCGGTGCTGTGGACGGCCGCCAACGCTGCCGCGCGGATGCACGAGCACCCCTGGCGACGTCACGTCTCGAACGCGTGCGACAAGCTGCGCGCGGCGTGCCGAGGTCTCCCGCCCGGCTCCTCCTCCGATGCGTTGCCGGTGCGTCACCCGGAGCGCGCCGACCGCGCTCATCTGAAGCGCATCGTCGAGCGCATCGGCGAGGCGGTCCGCAAGCGCAAGCGGGTCACGCTCGAGTACTACACGGTGTCTCGCGGCGAGGCGAAGACGCGCGAGGTCGACATCTACGGCTTCGCCTGGCGCCGCGGGGTCTGGCTGTTCGCGGGCTTCTGCCACCTGCGACAGGAGCTCCGCGTCTTCTATGTCGATCACGTGCGTCAGCTCACGCTGAACGAGAAGAAGCCGGCGGAGCGCGACTACGAGATTCCGCAGGACTTCGACATCGGCACCTTCTCGCGTCAGCAGCCCTGGGAGTTCTGGCTCCACGCGCCGCTCGAGGCCGAGGTCCACCTGCGCGGCGCCCTGGCTCCGATCGCGGAGCGGCTGCTTCCGGGCGGTCGAATCGAGCAGAGCGACTCGCCGACGGAGGTGAGGGTCAGGCTCTCGGGCGTTCGCAACCTGTCCGCGCTCGTGCGCTGCGTGTTGTCCTTCGGCCCCGAGGCGGAGCTCGTCTCGCCGGAGCGGGGGAGGGAGCTGGCGCGCCAGATGCTGGCGTTGCTCGCGCAGCGGCTCGAGGTCCCGGTGGGGAGGTCGGCATGAACCTGGATCGCATGAAGCGGTTGCTGCTGCTGGTCCCGATCGCTCGGCAGCATGGGCGCGCGGGCATTCCGATCGACGAGGCGCTGAAAGTGCTCCACCTCGAGAGCGCGGACGAGCTGCTCGATGACGTGGAGCAGCTCACGCTGGTCGGCGATCCTTCGGGAACGCCGGACGGATTCGTGGACATCTACGTCGAGGACGGGCGCGTTCGGGTGGA
>JBAWAM010000642.1:0-3179 GCA_049589315.1 Myxococcaceae bacterium | reverse complement strand
GGCGAGAACGCCACCTACCAGCGCGAAGGGCACGCCCGCGAACACCCGCAGCGCGTCCGGCACACGGCCGTAGGTGATGTAGAGGAGGACAAAGATCAGCGCGAGCGCGATGGGCACCACGACGAGCAGCCTCTTCTGTGCGCGCTCCAGGTTCTCGAATTGCCCACCGAAGCGGATGAAGTAGCCCGCAGGCAGCTCCAGCTCCTTCTCGAGCTTCTCCCGCACCTCGTCCACGAAACCGCCGAGATCGCGGTCACGTACGTTTGCCTGGACCACGATCCTCCGTTTGGCCCACTCGCGCTGCACGGTGCTGGGACCCGTCACCCGCTCGATGGTCGCCAGCCGCCCCAGCGGAATCCGCTCGCCGTTCGGAGCGGAGACCATGACGGTCGACAGGTGCTGTGGATCGCTGCGCCATGGCTCGGCGAGCCGGACGGCGAGGGGGAATCGCTGCTCGCCTTCGACGACCTCTCCCGTCACCCGGGTTCCGATGGCCTCGACCACGTCGAGGACCTCGCGCGCGGCGATGCCGTAGCGGGCAATCGCATCCTGATTCACACGGACCTCGAGGATGGGCTGGCCGGTGATCTGTTCGACCGTCACGTCCGTGGCGCCGGGGATCTGCCGCACCAATGCCTCCGCCTCCCGCGCTTTTGCCTTCAGCACGTCGAGGTCGTCTCCGAAGATCTTGATCCCGAGATCGCTCCGCACGCCGGAGATCATCTCGTTCACCCGCAGCTCGATCGGCTGCAGGAAGGACATCCGCATTCCCGGAAGATCCGCCAGCTCCGCCTCCATCCCGGCGACCAGCTCGGCCTGGGTGTCCGCGCGGGTCCACCCGTCGCGCGGCTTCAACGTGACGAACACGTCCGACAGCTCCACCCCCATCGGGTCGGTCGCGACCTCGGCAGTACCGGTACGGGTCCACACCCGTTGGACCTCGTCGGGGAACTTCTCCAGGATCACCCGCTCGATCTGGGTGCCGTAGCGAATCGACTCCTCCAGCGAGACCTCCGCCAGGCGGATCGTGTTGATGACGATGGTGCCTTCGGACAGCCGTGGGATGAACTCGCTTCCCAAGCGCGTGGCCAGCAGCGCGGCGCCTGCGACGATGGCGACCGCGGCGATCACGACCGCCCGGGTATGGCGCAGGGCCCACCCGAGCACGGGCGCATAGCGTCGGCCCAGCCACTGCACCAGCCGGGGTTCCGGGTGCGCGCTCTTGCGGCGACGCAGCGCAAAGGTGGCGAGCACCGGCATCAGCGTCATCGAGATCACCGCCGAGCCGAGCAGGGCGAAGATCACCGTCAGCGCCATGGGTCTGAACATCTTCCCCTCCACTCCCTCGAGGAAGAGGATGGGCAGGTACACCACCATGATGATCAGCTCGCCGAACAGGGTGGGCTTGCGGACCTCCACTGCTGCGTCGCGCACGACCTCGAGGATGCTCCGCCGACCCTCGTCCTGGGCGAGCCGGCGTTCCGCGTTCTCCACCAGGATGACCGAGCTGTCGACGACGAGCCCGAAGTCGATCGCGCCCAGCGACATGAGCGAGCCGGCGATGCCGAAGCGCAACATGCCGTTGAACGCGAAGAGCAAGGAGAGGGGAATCGCGCTCGCCACGATGAGCCCGGCGCGCACGTTGCCGAGGAACAGGAACAGGATGGCGATCACGAGCAGCGCGCCTTCGAGCAGGTTGTTCCGGACCGTCGTCAGCACCCGCTCCACCAGGTCGGTGCGGGCATAGGCCGCCTCGACCGTGACGTCCTCGGGCAGGGTCTTCTTGATCTCGTCGAGCCGCTTTTCGAGCGCGTGGGTGACGGTCTGTGGATTCTCACCCATGAGCAGGAACCCGAGCCCGAGCACCGCCTCGCCTTCGCCATCCGCGGTCGCCGCGCCTCGACGGATCTCGCCGCCCGTCTCCACCTCCGCCACGTCGTGGACCCGGACCGGGACGCCTTCCGCAGCGGCGACGACCACGTTCTCGATGGACTTCTGATCCGAGAGGAGGCCGATCCCCAGCACCAGGCTGGCGCTCCCGCCGTGAGACATCACGCCGCCGCCCACGTTGGCGTTGTTGGCCTCCAGCGCGCGGTACAGGTCTCCGATCGAAAGGCCGAACTTCCTCAGCCGGACCGGATCGACCACCACGTGCCATTGCTTCTTCTCGCCGCCCCACGCGTTCACCTCGGCGACGCCGGGGACGCTCCGGAGCTGAGGTGCAATCGTCCAGTCGTGCAGCGTGCGCAGCTCGGACAACGGCCGGGTGCGGCTCTTGACCAGGTAGTGGAACACCTCGCCGAGCCCGGTGGACACGGGCCCCAGGGTGGGACGTTCGAGACCGGAGGGCCATTCGACGCTGCCCAGGCGCTCGGAGACCACCTGCCTCGCGAACCAGAGGTCCGTTTCGTCCGAGAAGGTCAGCACTGTCTGCGAGAACCCGAACTTCGACATCGAGCGGACTTCCTCGAGGCCGGGGAGTCCCGACAACGCCTGCTCGATCGGGAACGTGAGCTGGCGCTCCACCTCGAGCGGCGTGAGCGCCGGCGCGACCGCGTTCACCTGGACCTGGACGGGCGTCGAGTCGGGGAACGCGTCCATCGGGAGCGCTCGAAACGACAGCAGCCCCGAGACCACCAGCGCGAGCGCGCCCGCCAGCACCAGCCACCGGTGACGAAGGGAGAGGTCGATTATCCGCGTCAGCACGTCATCCTCCCTCACCGACCTCGCAGCAACCCGCGCCAATCGAATCGCGCAGCAGCTCGGTCTTCAGGAGGAACGCGCCCGTGGTGACCACGTCCGCGCCCGGCTCGAGGCCTTCGAGGATCTCCACCTCCGTGCCCAGGTTCGCTCCGAGCGTGACCCGCTTCGGCTCGTACAGGCCGTTCTGCTTCCGCACGAACACCAGCGGCGTTCCCTCGGCGCGCTGCACCGCGCCGGAAGGGACCAGCATCGCCTCCCGCTGTCCGCTCACCGCAATCCTCGCCCGGAGGAAGGCGCCATCGCGCAGCGAGCCTTCAGGGTTGGGAAGCTCGACGCGTGCGCGCACCGTTCGCGTGTGCGGGTCGACGGACGGCGACATGCGGCTGATCGTCGCGTCGATGGGCGCGAGCGCCGTTCCCTCGAGCTCGATTCGCACCTCCTGCCCCGAACGGACTACCGGTGCGTCCTCCTCCGGA
>JBAWAM010000641.1:0-2130 GCA_049589315.1 Myxococcaceae bacterium | reverse complement strand
GGTCATTTCTGGCCGGGTGCTTGCTGGAAATGACTCGGGTTTCCGCAAGTCATTCCATTCGATGAATCGCTCGTGATTCCGGCACCTTCGACGCCGGTAATGACCTGGGGAGGTCGCGTTCTCCTCTAATCGAGGTCTTGGCGTCCCGCCCCAGGTCGGTCGGCGCTCCTGATCCGATCAACCGGCGAGCGGGAGCTTCAGCCGCGTTCGCTTCAGCTCGTCAGAGAGCTCCTGCAGGACCTCATCGAGCGTTCCGCTGGCCTGCGCGATGGGGGCCTGCTTGTCCGTGAGCGTTCCGGTGAGGGAGATCCCGGCCGAAGCGAGCCCGATGCCGCCTTCGAGCGTGCCACCCGCCTCCTGAATGCGCACGGGCGCGACCTTCGCCTCGACTGTGACCACCGGGCTGAGTCGGTCGAGCGCGAGCTGGAGATCTCCATCCAGCGCAGCCTTCAGTCCACCGCTCTCCAGGACGTCGCGGGCCTTTCCGGTGAGCTTCAGCTCCGTCTCAAGCTGATCTCCGCCAGTGCCCTTTCCACCGACTTTCGAACCCGTGGCGCCCAGGGTCTTGCTCGCGTGACCCATCCCGGACAACGTGACGGAGAGCTCCCCGGTTCTTTTCGCGCTGTCCGCGATCCGGTTGGCAGTCCCTTCGGGATCCTTCACCACGTCGAGTGGATCGAGGCCCTGGGGGAGCTCGAACCGCTCTTCGATCATCATCTTTCCGGTCCCGCCCACCGAGGCGCCCGCCACCATGTTGGCGCTGGCATTCCCGTTGACCTGCACGGTCTGGCGCAGCGCGAGCTGGGGTGCCTCGCCGTCCTTGAACTCGATGCGCGCCGAAGCGTCGGCCCGTCCCTGGAGCAACCCCTGCAGCCCGGCTCCCAGCTTTCCGCCAGCAACACCCAGCTGCGCCGCGAGATCCCCGGACACGCCGCCGCTCAGCTCGAACGCGCTGAGGTTCTTCCGGAAGATCTCCGGATTGGAGATCACCCCGTCGATGGCCTCTTTCAGCCCTCCGTCGACCAGCCCGGAGATGCCCCCGAGCTTCGGACCCATGAACATCCGCGCAGCGTCGGCGGCCTCATCGGCGGTGGCGAACTTGAACTCGACGGTGGCTCCGGCGTTCACGAAGGCCGAAGCCCGGGCGCCCGCGCCCGTCGCTCCCAATCGCGCCATCAGTCCAGCGCCGGCCTGACCGTTCACGGCCAGCGTGAAGCCGCCGTCCGCGTCCTTGGTGATGGTCTGGGTTCCCTGGAGTCTCCCGGCGATGCCGAGCCCCGAGCCGTCGATTCCGGCCTGCAGCTTGTAGCTGTCACCGACACCCAGCTCCTCGATGCGGTCCTCGACCTGGAGCATGCCGACGGCCTCTTCGGCCTCTTTGGCGATCTGGCTTCCGGTCTCGGTCACCGCGGTGCGGACCTTTTCGAAGACGTCGCGCTGGCGTTCCGCGACGACGTCACGGACCTTCCCTGCCCTGTCCGACAGTTCGTCGGCGACGTTCCTCACGGCCTTCTCGACCGTGTTCTTCGCAGCATACGCCGCACGTCCTGCGAGCTCTCCGATTCGTCCGATCAACCGCATTTGAACTCCCCTGGTCACGGGCAACGAAGCGTCCAGGAGGGATTCTCGGCGGATCGCCGCGAGAGTTTCCGGGATACTTTGACCTTCACGCACCTACATCCTGAGGCGTGGCCTTGTGAGTATCCTGCCGCCCATGACCTCGGCCACCGAAGCGAACACGGGACTCTGGGGAGAGGTCGCGCGAAAGGCGCCAGACCGTGCGTACCTGGTCAACGCCCTCGTCGAGGAACTGCACGAGGGCCTGAACCTGCTCGCGACGCTGCCGCCCGCGGTGACGTTCTTCGGGGGCGCGAGGATCAAACCCGACGATCCGTTCTACGCCGATGCGGAGCGCGTGGGCGAATTGCTCGCCCAGCGCGGGCTGCCGCCGCGGACGGGCGCCGGGCCGGGGATCATGACCGCGGTGCCGGCGGGATTCCGCCGGGCGCTTCCCGTCGCCGATCCGAACACCTCGGAGCAGCTGCTCACCCAGGGGTTCAACATCAAGCTCCCGTTCGAGCAGAAGGTGAACCCCGCAATCGACGTCCACCTGGAGCTGGTGAACTTCCC